>NZ_CP034072.1:1786239-2007137 GCF_003855255.1 Mycolicibacterium nivoides
CCTCCCAGATCTACGGGACCACACCGGCATTCGCCAGCGCCCTGCGCGCGCCCGAGCACGGCAAGCTGCGAATCGACGACTCGGGCCTGCCGCCACCCGAGGTCGAGGCGACCGCGGACCTGACCGGCACCGCGGGAAACTTCTGGGTGGGCCTGGCCCTGCTGCACTCACTGTTCATGCGTGAGCACAACGCCATCTGCGACCACCTGGCCCGGGCGTACCCCTACCTGACCGGCCAACAGCTCTACGACAAGGCACGCCTGGTCAATTCCGCATTGATGGCCAAGATCCACACCGTCGACTGGACGCCGGCGATCATCGCGCACCCGACAACGGTGACGGCCATGCGCGTCAACTGGTTCGGGCTGCTCGGCGAGCGGTTGGGCCCCCGATTCCGACGAAGCTGCGGACTCATCAGCACCAGTCCGCTGCTGCACGGCATCCCCGGCTCGCCCACCACACATCACGGCGTGCCGTACTCGTTGACCGAGGAGTTCGTCGCGGTGTACCGGATGCACCCGCTGATTCCCGACGAGTTCACCTTCCGCTCGCTGGCCGACGACAGTGTCACCGCACAGCACGAGCTACCCGAATTGTCGGTGCTCAATGTGCGTGCCCGGCTGGCCGAAAGCCCCATGGCGGACCTGTTGTACTCCTTCGGTCGCGCCCATCCCGGGGCGTTGTCGCTGCACAACTTCCCGCGGCACCTGCAGCACATGCATCGCGTCGACGGCACGCTGATGGATCTGGCCACCATCGACCTGATCCGATGCCGGGAACGGGGCGTGCCGCGCTACAACGAGTTCCGGGAGCTGTTCCGGCTCAAGCGGGTCAAGACGTTCGAGGAACTGACCGGTGAGACCGCGCTGGCGGCCGAGCTGCGCGAGGTCTACGACGACGACGTCGATCTCGTCGACCTGGTGATCGGACTGTACGCCGAGCCCAAACCACCCGGATTCGGCTTCAGCGACACCGCATTCCGGGTCTTCATCCTGATGGCCACCCGCCGGCTGGAAAGCGACCGCTTCTTCACCAGCGACTTCCGTGAGGAGACCTACACCGTGGCCGGCATGAAGTGGGTCCGGGACAACGACATGCGCTCGGTGTTGTTGCGCCACTTCCCCGAGCTGACGCCGGCCCTGGCCGGTGTGACCAACCCGTTCGCCCCTTGGAACGTCGTAGTCCCCCGCTGAATCAGAAAGGCATCCGTATGACCGAAGCCATGGCCCCCGCCGACGTACGTCGCATCGCCGCAAGCCTCGACCCGGTTCGTTACCGCGACGATCTCGAGCAACCCAAGCCCGGCGAGGCCAAGGACATCGAGAAGATCGTGAAGGCACTGCGCAAGAACAACGAACGGGCCTACAAGAAGTTCAAGCACGGCCTCCGTGACGCCCATGCCAAGAGCCACGCCATCCTGCGCGGCGAGCTCATCGTCAATCCGGACCTACCCGAGGTGCTCGCCCAGGGAGTGTTCGCCTCCGAGCGCAGCTTCCCGGTCATCGCCCGCATCTCGACCACCTCCGGGGTACTGCGCAGCGACAAGAACCGCGGCGTACGCGGACTCGGCATCAAGGCCATCGGCGTGCACGGCGAGCGCGCGATGAAGGACCCGCAGGACGCACGGAACGTCACGCAGGACTTCGTGCTGGTCACGCACGAAGAATTCCTGTTCGCCGACGCTCACGCGTACCGCAAGCTGGGGATGCTGAGCGCCACCCTGCTGGCCCGGCTGTCCGACGGCTCGATGTGGGCAGTCAGCGAACTGCTCGGCGCACTCAAGAAGATCCGCCTGCCGATACCGGAGAATCTGGCCGTGTTCGCCGCGCCCAACCGCCCCATCCTGGGCGAGACCTTCTACTCCTCCGCCCCGATCCGGTACGGCGACTACGTGGCCCGTTTCAAATACGAGCCGACCTCACCGGAGGTCAAAGTGCTTGCCGATCAGACCCTTCCGCGCAACCCCGGCCAGGACGAGCACCGCGACCTGATCATGGCGTTCTTCGAAAAGCACTCCGCGGAGTACACATTCAGCGTGCAACTGTGTCTCGACAAGGACAAGATGCCGATCGAGGACGCCACCAAGCCCTGGAAATCATCCCCGTACCTGCCGGTGGCCAAGGTGGTGTTCCCCAAGCAGAACCCGTACAGCGCACTGCGCCGCGCCTATGGCGACGACGTGCTGTCCTTCAACTCATGGCGAGGCCTCGAGGCACACCGGCCCCTGGGATCCATCAACCGGCTGAAGCTCAAGGTGTACGAGGCATCGAGCGACTTCCGGCACAAGATGAACCACATCGCCCGGCACGAGCCCTCCGACATCGCCGAACTTCCGGACTGACCCCAGCGAACGGGAAATACTTGCAATGGGAAGAACATTCGCCGCCACCCCCGACAAACACCCCCCCATCGACCCCCTGTTCGGCAGCGTTCCGGCCCCGGTGCCCCTAGACTCAGGATTCATGCCTGGTCAGTGGCAGCTTTTGGACCGGCCCGCCGAGCACGAGGCCATTCGGGCCGCCCTCAGCGGGACGGACAGCTGCGGCGTCGTCCTCGTCGGAGCCGCGGGAGTCGGCAAGACCACGTTGGCGCGCACCGTCACCGCATCGTTGAGCCGCAAGGTGCACTGGACGGCATGCACCGAGTCGTCTCGGAGCATCCCGCTCGGCGCGTTCGCCCACTGGGTGTCGTCGTCGGGATCGCGAGACCCGATTGCCCTCATCGGATCCGCACGCGAATCCCTTGTGGCCGATGGTGACACCATCGTCGGAATCGACGATGCGCATCTGCTGGACCAGTTGTCGGCGACACTGCTGCACCAGATCGCCGTGGAACGCTCCGGCCACGTGGTCGCCACCGTGCGCACCGGCGAGCCGGTACCCGACGCGGTCACCTCGCTGTGGAAAGACGGCTACCTCCAGCGCTTCGAACTCAGCCCGTTCACCAAGCAGCAGAGCATCGCCCTCATCGAAACCGTGCTCGGCGGAACCCTGGAAGGGCTCAGCGCCGACGTGATGTGGGAGACCTCGGGCGGCAACCCGCTGTTCCTGCGCAACATGGTCGAGGGCGCGGTCGACGCGGGCACGTTGACCAAGGTCAACGGAGTGTGGCAGTTCCGCGGGCCCACCGTCATTCCGTCCGGGCTGGTCGAACTGCTCGACGAGCGGCTGGCGCACGCCGGTGAGGATGTGCTGCACGCGCTGAAACTGCTGGCACTGTGCGAACCCCTGGACATCGATGCCCTGGCCGAATTGGCCGGAGAGGACGCGGTGGATGCGGCCGAGATGCGCGGCCTGATCCGGATCGTCGCCGACGACGGTCAGATCAACGTTCGTTTCAGCCACCCGCTGTTCGGCGAGGCGGTGCGCCGGCGGGTCGGCACCGCGTCGGCCCGCAAGTTGCGCGGCCGGATCGCCAAGATCCTGCACGAACGCAACCTCGACTCGCCCGCCAGCCGAATCAAGTTGGCCGAGTTGGCCATCGAGAGCGACCAGGGCACCGACATCGAACTGCTGATCACGGCCGCCAAGGACGCGGTGTTCCTGTCCAACCTTCCGCTCGGCGAGAAACTGGCCCGTGCGGCCTTCGCCCACGGCGGTGGCCTGAGCGCAGCCGCACTGCTGTCCCGGGCACTGTTGTGGCAGGGCCACCCGGTACAGGCCGACGCCATCCTCGAGCAGTTCTCCCCTGCCGACCTCAACGAGATGGAGCTCGTGCAGTGGGGCATTCCCCGGCTGTCCAACCTCTTCTGGTCCATGGGCGATGTGGCGCGCGCGGATCAGGTGCTGGCGCTCCTGCGGGAGCGGGTCACCCATCCCATCCTGAAGCTGATCGTCGATGCGACCGGAGCGGGCATGGCCGTTCACCGGAACAAGATCCCCGAGGGGCTGGAGATAGCCGAACGGGTGCTGGCAAACCCTGAGGCGCCCCGGCAGGCCGTGGATTTCGCGGCGTTCGCATCCGGCCTGTCGATGCCGTTGATCGGTCGCGGCAACGATTTCCTGCCGATCGCATCGCGGTGCCGCGCCGAGCGCAAGACCACCGACGGCATGGTCCGGATCATGGTGTTCTACGGCGAGGTGCTGGCCCTGGCCTACACCGGCCGGCTGGATCTGGCCCAGCAGCGGGCCACCGAGTACGCCGAGTTCTCCTCGGCCGGCCAGTTCGCCGGCTGGGCCATCGCCAAGATCATGGAAGGCGTGGCGGCCACGCACAGCGGTCGCTTCCGTGACGCCATCCTGGCGATCGAACAGGCCCTGGCCGCACTCAACGCCGAGAGCTCCCTGCCCTGGCAGCTGCCCGGCCGGTTGCTGCTGGCCCGCGCCTACGCCGGGGTGGGCAACCCCGCCGAGGCAGAGCGGGTACTCGACGACGCCAAGGAGCACTCGGGTGAGTTCATGGCGCTGCACGAGCCCCTTCGGATGCTCGCCAAGGCCTGGCTGGCCGCCGCCAAAGGCGGGCACCGGTCGGCCATCGACCAGGCCAGGGCGGCCGCCGATGCGGCGCACTCGTCAGGCCAGTTCGCGGTCGAGGCCGAGGCTCTGCACAGCGCGGCACGCTTCGGCGACCGCAGCGTAACCCGTCGTCTGCAGGACCTGGTCGAGCGGACGGACGGTCCACTGCCCGCCCTGTACGCCCGGCACGCCGCAGCCGTGGCCGCCGCCGACCCAGTCGAACTGGACAAGGTGGCCACCGCCTTCGAGGAAGCCGGCTTGCTGCTGTCTGCCGCCGACTCGGCCGCCCAGGCGGTGCCCCTGCACGACAAGGCCGGGCATCGCCGCAACAGCACCGAATCCGCCGCTCACGCACTGCAATTGGCGTCGAAGTGCGGTGGTGCCGCCACCCCGGCGATTCGATCGGCCGCCCGCCCACTGCCGGTGACGGCGCGCGAACGCGAGGTGGCCGGGCTGGTCGCCCAGGGGCTGTCGAACCGCGACATCGCCGAACGGCTGACCGTCTCGGTCCGCACCGTGGAGGGTCACATCTACCGGGCCTGCATCAAGCTTGGTGTGGCCGACCGTGATGAGCTCGCCAAGATCGTGTGGAACGACTTGGCTCAATGACGCGAGCTCAGTAGACGTCGCGCACGTACCGCTTCTGGGCCACCAGTTCCCGTTTGTAGTCGCGCGCGGCGTCCTCGGACATCCCGCCGTGGATGCGCAGGATCGTGGTCAGCGTCGTGTCCACGTCCTTGGCCATCCGGGAGGCGTCACCACAGACGTAGAAGTGGGCGCCGTCGTCCAGCCAGCGCCACACCTCGGCACCGCGGTCGAGCATCTTGTGCTGCACGTACACCCGGTCGGCCTGATCGCGGGAGAACGCCAGGTCCAGCCGGCTTAAGAACCCATCAGCAGCCATCTCCTCAAACTCGTCGCGATAGTAGAAGTTCTCGCTGCGGTGCTGATCACCGAAGAACAACCAGTTGCGGCCGCCGTGCCCCAGCGCCCGGCGCTCCTGCAGGAATCCCCGGAAGGGCGCCACGCCGGTGCCCGGGCCGACCATGATCATCGGCGTGCCCGCATCCTCTGGCGGCCGGAAATGCGGTGAGCGTTGCACAAACACCGGCGCGGCAGCGGCCCGGTCTGCCAGGAAGGTGGAACACACCCCGCCCCTGGCCGAGCCGCCGGCCCCGCGGTAGCGCACCACCGACACCGTCAGCTGGACCTCGTGCGGGCTGACCAGCGGGCTCGACGCGATCGAGTAGTTGCGCGGGGTCAATCGGACCAGGACCTCTTGCCACTGTTCGGGTTCGGCGCGCACCGCGAACTCGCTCACGACGTCGAGACCGTTGCGGTTACGCAGCCAATTGCTGCGCCGCTCACCCGAATTACGCAAGATCTTGGCCGCGGACTTGTCGGCGCAGGAGTCCGCGACGAACCGCAGCAGGTCCGGCGTCACCCGGCAGATGTCGTAGGAAGCGATGAGGGCATCGCGCAGCGACTGCTCGACACCGTCGACCTCGATCACCGAGTCAGGGTTGAGCGCGGTGGCCGCAAGCCAGGAGTCGACCATAGCCGGATCGTTGCTGGCATAGACACCCAGTGAGTCACCGACCGAATAGCTCACGTCGTACTCGGAGATGTCGAAGCCGAACTGGCGGACCTCCTTGGCCGCGCTCGCCGTCGTCAGCAGGTCGTTGCGCGCCAGCACGGCCAGAATCGGCTTGGCCCTGGTGAATTCGTCGGGTTCGGTGGGGATGACGGTGCGGGTGCCGCCGCCGGCGATGGCAGGGACCGGCGTGGCTCCGGTGAGCGCCGTGGTGACCGAATCGACCCAGCGTCGCAACGGCTCGTCGTCGTAGGCCTCGCAGTCGGCGCGCTCGAGCAGCTTGGTGGCACCCAGATCGGCCAGCCGCTGGTCCAGGGATTTCGCATGCCCGCAGAAGTTGTCGTAGGACTTGTCACCGATGCCGAGCACCGCATAGCGAACCCCGTGCAACTGCGGGGCGTCCCGGGCCTGCAGCCGGCTCCAGAAGTCGGCGCCGTTGTCCGGTGGGCCACCATCGCCGAAAGTACTGGTGACCACCAGGATGTCGCGTGCGGCGGCCAGGTCGGCCAGCGCGAGGTCATCCATGTTGACCAACGACGCACCGTCGATGCGGCCCGCCAGCCCGGCCGCGAACTCCTCGGCGGTGCCGGTCTGTGAAGCCCACAACACCAGCGGCCCGCCTGGCACCGAAAGCTCGCTCGGCACGCCGTCGCCGGCCCGCGAGTAGCGTCCGGCCAGCACCCCGTCCACCCAGAGCCGCACCTTGTTACTGATCGGCGCCACGTCCGGAAGTACCGGCACTCCCGCCGGATCTTGCGGAAGGCCGGTGAAAAATCCGGCCAGGTAGATCTTTTCGTCCTGGCTCAGGGCCGGCTTGTGCGCGGCACTCAATCCCATTTCCGCGGCCAGCGAATGCAGCGCCGGCGTGCCGTCGACCGACCGGACCGGACGCAGGCTGACCGCGCATACCTTGAACTCAGGCTGTAACGAGTCCGGGTCGACGGCGTCGTTGGTCACGGCGTTCACGGTCAGGTACTCACCGTGTTCGTCGTTCCAGTGAAACGGCGCAAAGCAGTTGCCGGGCCGCACCCGGTCCGACAGCACCGCGGGGAGCACCGCGCGCCCCCGCCGGGACGTCAACTCGACCGGTTGCCCCTCCACGATGTCGAGTTCCAGGGCGTCCAGCGGGTGGATTTCGACGAACGGCGCGGGGTTGAGCTTGTTGAGCTTGTCCACCTTGCCGGTCTTGGTCATGGTGTGCCATTGATGTTGCAGCCGACCGGTGTTGAGCACCATCGGATAGTCGTCATCGGGCAGTTCCGCGGCATCCATGTGCGGCCGGACGTGGAAGACGGCCCGCCGCGACGGCGTCGCGAAGGCCAGCCGGGGCCGGTGGCCGTCGGCGTCGACGAACAGCTCCTGGCTGATGCCGTCGTTGAGGTAGCGGATCGGGTGCCGGTCGTCCTCCCCACCGGGGCCGTCGACCGGTGGAACCGGCCACTGCAGAGGGCTCTGGCGCAGCCTCTCGTAATCGGCGCCGCGCAAGTCATATCCGGTCTTCGGGTTGGCGAACTCGCGGATCTCGGCGAAAATCTCTTCTGCGGACTGGTAATCGAAGTGTTCGGCGAACCCCAGATGCGCGGCCACCTGGCAGATCAGCTGCCAGTCCGGCCGGGCCTGCCCCAGCGGGGCGACCGACGGAGACAACAGCGTCAGGTTTCGTTCCGAATTGACCATGACGCCTTCGGATTCCGCCCACAACGCGGCGGGCAGCAGGATGTCCGCGTAGTGATTTGTGGCCGTGGACCGGTAGGCATCCTGGACGACGACCAGCTCGGCGGCCTCCAGACCGTTGATCACCGTCTTGCGGTTGGCCACGCTGGCAACGGGATTCGTGCAGATGATCCAGCAGGCCTTGATCAAGCCCTGCTCCATCTGCTCGAACATGCCGATGGTGCCGGGACCGACCTCGGAGCGGATGGTGCCGGGCGCAAGCCCCCACCGGGTTTCGACGAACGCCCGGTCATCGGCTGCGAATACCGCCCGCTGGCCGGGCAGACCCGGCCCCATGTACCCCATTTCACGGCCGCCCATGGCGTTGGGCTGACCGGTCAACGACATCGGCCCGCTGCCCGGGCGGCAGATGGCGCCGGTGGCCAGGTGCAGATTACAGATCGCGTTGGTGTTCCAGGTGCCGTGCGTGCTCTGGTTGAGCCCCATGGTCCAGCAACTCATCCACTCCCCTGCCTCGGCGATCATCGCTGCGGCAGTGCGGATGTCGGACTCGGGGATTCCGGTGATGTCGGCGACCCGGTCCGGTGGGTAGTCGGTCAGGAACTCCGGCATCGCCTCCCAGCCCGCGGTGTGCTCGGCGATGAACTCATGGTCGATGTCGCCGCTCTCCACCAACAGGTGCAGCAGGCCGTTGAGCAGGGCCAGATCGGTTCCCGGTTTGATCTGCAGGAACAGGTCGGCACGTTCGGCGGTCGCGTTCCGCCGCGGGTCCACCACGATCAGCTTGGCGCCGGCCTTGAGCCGATCGGCCATGCGCAGGAACAGGATCGGATGGCAGTCGGCCATGTTGGCACCGGTGACGAAGAACAGGTCGGCCCGGTCGAAGTCGGTGTAGGAGCCCGGCGGCCCGTCGGAGCCGAGCGACTGTTTGAACCCGGTCCCCGCACTCGCCATGCACAACCGGGAATTCGACTCGATGTGCACGGTACGCAGGAAACCCTTGGCGAGCTTGGTGGCCAGGTACTGCGCCTCCAGCGTCATCTGTCCGGACACATACAGGGCGACGGCGTCGGGGCCGTGCTCGTCGACGATGGCCCGCAGCCGGCGCCCCGCCTCGGCTACCGCGCCGTCCACCGGTCTCGGCAGCAGTTCATCGGCACGCGTGGGCCGCAGCAAAGCTGACGTGAGCCGGTCGTCGTCGGCGGCCATCATCTCGGCTTGCATCGCCCCCTTGGTGCACAGCCGGCCGAAATTCGTGGGGTGCAGCTTGTCGCCGCTCACCCGGGCGATCACCGTGCGGCCGTCATCGACCCTGGTAGTGACCTCGATACCGCAGCCGACGCCACAGTACGAACACGCAGTCCGGTGTGTCGTGTCCGGAACCGAACCCGGAGCCGCGCCGTCCGCCATGCCCCCATCGTGCGGTGAGGGTGTTGTCGGATCTTTCCAGCGACGTTATCGCCACGAAAACTGATCCTCACCGGGCGAAGATGCGCCGTGTGAGGAGAATAATCCCAGTTCAGACCATGTTAGTGATGCTCGGGTTTGACCGCCAGAACCGGTTTGGGGCATTCCAGCAGCAGTTGTTGCGACACGCTGCCCAGCAACAGCTTGCCCACCGGGCTGCGGTGCCGGATACCGATCACCAGCAACTCCGCATCGGCGGCGTCCATCGCATCGAGCAGTTCGGTGGCCGCATCGACCCCCACCGGCTGGCGCAACTCGAACGGCACGCCGCTCTCGCGTAGCCGTTCCTCGACATCGTGGACCTGACCGGAGCGGGCGAACCGGGAATCCACATAGGCCTCGCCCGAGGTCGCGTTGATCACCAGAAGGCCGGTGCCCCGCAGGGCGGCCTCGGCGATGGCGTGCTCGACAGCGGCGATGCCGAAGACGTCCGCGGTGTAGCCGACAACGATCATGAGTTCTCCTCGCGCAAGCGCTCGTCGGTTGTCATGCTTGGGTCGCCTTCTCCTGCTGATCCGCATCATCCTCGACGATCAACAGCGTCTCCTCACTGCGGTGCATCAGCTTGAGCACCAACGGCATCAACAACAAGATGGCCATGAGTACATAGGTGACGATCGCGACGGGCTCGGTGAACAGGCTGGTCCAGTCACCGCCGCCGAGCTGCAGGCTCTGGCGCAGTTGCCGTTCGATGCGGGGGCCGAGGATCACCCCGATGATCAACGGCAGCACCGGCAATCCGAATCGGCGCATCATCAAACCGAGCAGCCCGAACACCAGCAGCAGGACCAGATCCAGGGGTTGCACGTTGACAGCGAACGCCCCCAGCGTGGCGAAGAACAGGATGCCCGCGTACAGGTACGGCCGCGGCGTGCGGAGCAGCTTGGCCCACAGCGGCGCCAGCGGCAGGTTGAGCACCAGCAGCAGGAAGTTCCCGATGAACAGGCTGGCGATCAAGGTCCAGATCAGCAGCGGTTCCTTCTCGAAAAGCGTTGGACCGGGCTGAATCCCATAGGACACGAACGCCGTCAGCATCACCGCGGCGGTGGCGTTGGTGGGCAGCCCGAGCGACAGCATCGGCACCAGGGTGCCCGCCGCCGAGGCGTTGTTGGCCGCCTCGGGTCCGGCCACACCCTCGATGGCGCCCTTGCCGAACTCCTCGGGGTGCTTGGAGAGCCGCTTCTCGGTGATGTAGGACAGGAACGTCGGCAACTCGGCGCCTCCGGCCGGCAATGCGCCGAACGGGAACCCGTAGGCGG
Organism: Mycolicibacterium nivoides; assembly: GCF_003855255.1. Lineage (NCBI taxonomy): Bacteria > Bacillati > Actinomycetota > Actinomycetes > Mycobacteriales > Mycobacteriaceae > Mycobacterium > Mycolicibacterium nivoides. Next base: position 1,796,688 of record NZ_CP034072.1, read on the forward strand.
TGCCACGCAGCCACGGTTTCCATGACCGGCCGAAATCCTCGCGGCTCATCCACGGCCGCCCCACCGGAATCACGTCCGCGGGCCGGCGGCGCAGATGCGCCGCCACCCACAGCGCCTCGCCGAGTGCGAAGATCGCCACCGCGATCACCACGATGTCGATGCCGTCGGACAACTGGGGCAGGCCGAAGGTGGCGCGCGGCTGGCCGGTGAGGAAGTCGATGCCGACCACCCCGATCGCCAGCCCGAGGAACAGCGAGATCGCACCGCGCAGCTTGGAGGAACCGAGCACGGCGGTGACCGCGACCAGGGCGAACAGCATGATCGCCAGGTAGGACGGCGCACCGAGGGTCACCGCGAACCGCGAGATCGGCGGCGCGAAGGCGGCCAGCAGCGCGGTGCCGATCGCGCCCGCCACGAAGGAGCCGATCGCTGCGGTGGCCAGCGCCTGCGCGGCTCGGCCGGCCTTGGCCATCTTGTTGCCCTCGATCGCGGTGATCACCGACGAGGATTCACCCGGGGTGTTCAGCAGAATCGAGGTGGTCGACCCGCCGTACATCCCGCCGTAGAAGATCCCGGCGAACATGATGAAGGCGGCGCTGGGGCTGACGTTGTAGGTCACCGGCAGCAGCAGGGCCACCGTCATGGCCGGGCCGATGCCCGGCAGCACGCCGACCGCGGTACCCAGCAGCACGCCGATCACGGCGTACATCAGGTTCATCGGGGTCGCGGCCTCGGCGAACCCCTGAAGCAGCCATTCGAAGTTACCCATTTACAAAATCCCGTCCAGAATGCCTGCGGGCAGCGGGATTCCGAGCCCGGAGTAGAACGCGTAGAAGCTCCCCACCGACAGCACCGCGCCGATCGCGAGGTTCCGGATGTAGTGGCGATTGCCCAGAATCGTTGCCGCCCCGGCGAACAGCAGTGCACCGGTGATGGCCCATCCCAACGGCTTGACCAGGACGATCACCAGCACGAACAGTCCGACCAGCAGTCCCACCGTGCGCCAGTCCCCCGGCATGTTCGGGTCGACGTCCTCACCGGCGTCCGCCTCACCGACCGATCCGCGCGGTATCGCGATCGCCAGGATCATCGCGAGCACGATCAGGACGATCCCGATCCCCAGCGGAAATGCCCGCGGCCCAACGGGGTCGACCTTGGCGAACCCGCCGGTCAAGGTCAGCGCGTCATAGATCAGGAATCCGCCGACGGCCACCAGGACCGCACAGACCAGATACTGGGTCTTGTCGACCTTCACAACAACCCCAATTCGTTCAGCGTCGTCGAGACGCGCTTGTCCTGATCACGCAGGAACTGTTCGAAGTCCGCGCCCGTGCTGAACGCGTCACTCCAGCCGTTCTTCACCAGCGCGTCGCGCCACTGCTGGGTGCCGTGCAGATCGGTCAGGGCCTGCACCATCGCGTCCCTGGCCTCACCGGAAATTCCTGGCGGCGCGAGTATTCCGCGCCAGTTGGTGAACGTGAGGTCGATACCGGCCTCGGTCAGGGTGGGCGCATCGATCCCGTCCACGCGTTCGGCCCCCGACACCGCCAGCACCCGGACCTGGCCGGCCTCGATCTGGTCGACGAATTCGCCGAGTCCGGTGGTGCCCGCCGCGATCTTCTTGCCCAGCAGGGCCGTCAGCAGGTCACCGCCGCCGTCGTAGGTGATGTAGTTGACCTTGCTCGGGTCGACTCCGACCGCGCGTGCGGTTTCCATCGGGAACAGGTGATCGGGTCCGCCCGGCGACGATCCGCCACCGATCGTGACCTTGGCCGGATCGGCCTTCCACGCCGCGACCAGATCGCCGATGGTGCGGAACGGCGAATCCCCCGGCACCAGAATGCCTTCCTGCTCCTCGACCATCTTGGCCAGTGCGGTGGCGTCCGAGGCGCGCGCCGAGGAGCCGTTGGTGTACACGGCTCCCACCACGCCGAGCCCCATCATCATCATGAGGTCGTCGTTGCCCTTTTCGTTCATCAGCCGGGCCATCGCGACAGTGCCGCCGGCCCCGATGACGTTGAATACCTCGATGCGCCCGGTGATATCGGTGTCTTCCATGATCTTCACCGCGGTACGCGCCGTCAGGTCGTAGCCGCCACCGGGACTGTTGGGCACCATCATGCGCAGTCGGTGCAGGCCGCGGGATTGATCGCCGCGGGTGACACCGCACGCCGTCACCAGCATCAGTGCGACCACGGCCACCATCAGCGCGGCACCTAGACGTCGAAACCTCATGTTCAGCAATACTGGACCCACGACGTGACGTAGGTCACCCATTCGGACGCAAAGGAAGTTTTGTTCGTTGAGTTCACTGGTCGGGCGTTCATCAACGTCCGCGCGGACGCGGTCGCTGCGGGGCGGCAGCCTGGCCGGTCGGTTCCTCGTGTTCCAGCTGCTGGTGGTCGCGGTGGTGCTGATCGCGGTGGCCGCGGTGTCGGTGACGCAATCCACCCGTGAGTTCCGCGATGTGCGCGGGCAGCGGATGATCGCGGTCGCCGAGAACGTGGCGTCCACGCCGATCGTCCGGGACCGGTACGACGACCCGTTCGCCGCCCAGGTCCTGGCCCCCGAGGTCGACCGCGCGGTGGCACTGTCGGGCGCCGAGCTGGCCGAGATCACCGATCCGGCCGGAGCTGTGCGGGTGTCGTCGGATCCGGCCCGCGTCGGGCAACGACTCGACCTCAGTACCACCCGGGCCGACGAAGGCCGCGCCTGGTCCGGCGACTCCGACGTCGACGGCACGCATCGCCTGGTGGGACAGGTGCCGATTCTGGCCGCCGACGGGGCGGTACTCGCGATCGTCTCCGTCAGCGAGGGCTACCCGTCGGTGTGGGAATTGTTGGGCGGCGCCGGCGAACGCCTGCTGATCTACCTTGGACTGGGCGCGACACTCGGGATGCTCGCATCGTGGTTGTTGTCACGCCGCATCACCCGCCACACCCGTGGCCTGGACATCGCCGAGATCGCCAGCCTGGCCGATCACCGGGAAGCGCTGCTGCACAGCATCCGTGAGGGCGTGGTGGCCGTGAACAACGAGGGAGTCATCACGGTGGTCAACGACAGCGCATCCGATCTGCTGGGTATCAGCGCGGATGCGGTGGGCCGCCGTGCCGACGAGGTCGGACTGGAACCGGCCGTGGTGGCATTCCTGTTGTCCGGCGGAGGAACTCGCGCCGACGATTCCGATGTGGTGATCACCACCCGTACCCGGGTGCTGGCGCTCAACCGCCGTGCGGCACGCAGCCAGGGCCAGCGCATCGGTACGGTGACCACCATGCGCGACAGCACCGAGCTCGCCGCACTGCAGGCACAACTGTCCTCACACCGCAGCGTGACCGATACGCTGCGGGCGCAGACCCACGAGTTCTCCAATCAGCTGCACACCATCTCCGGGCTGGTTCAGCTGGGCGAGTTCGATGCGGTCCGCGATCTGGTGGGCACCCTGACCCGGCGCCGCGCCGAGATCAACGAGGCTGTCACCCAACATGTTTCCGATGCCGCGGTGGCGGCTCTGCTGATCGCCAAGACATCGCTGGCTGCCGAGAGCGGAGTCACCCTCGCCCTGACCGGCGACAGCCATCTCAGCGCGCTCGACCCGGCCCTGGCGACCGACGTGATCACGCTGCTGGGCAATCTGATCGACAACGCCGTCGATGCGTCCGTCGGCTCGGCGGCAGCACAGGTGACGGTCCGCATCGACGACTCGGCCGGGCTGCTGCTGTCCGTCTCGGATTCGGGACCCGGTGTGCCCGAACATCTTCGGGAATCCATCTTCTCGCGCGGCGTCACGTCCAAGGCCCACGTACCCGGCGGCAGGGGCATCGGACTGGCCCTGGTACGCCTGGTGACCGCCCAGCACGGGGGCGACGTCGAAGTCACCGACGCCCCCGGTGGCGGCGCCCTGTTCCTGGTGCGGCTCCATGCGTGACGTACTCGTCGTCGACGACGACTTCATGGTCGCCGAGATACATCGCCGCTTCGTCGACCGCATCGACGGATACCGCGCGGTGTCCGTGGCGCGCAACGGAACCGAGGCCCTGGTAGCAGCCGCCGATCTCCGTCCCGACCTCATCCTGCTCGATGTCTACCTGCCGGACATGACCGGGTTGGAGGTGCTGCGACGTCTCCGTGCCGAGGGCAACCCCGTGGGCGTCATCATGGTCACCGCCGCCCGCGAGCTCGACACGGTACGCGGCGCGTTGGACGGCGGGGCCGCCGACTACCTGATCAAACCGTTCGACTTCGATCAGTTGCAGGCGAAACTGGCGGCCTTCGCCGCGCGCGCGGAGGCGCTGGCCGCGGCAGGCGGCGCGGATCAATCGACCATCGACGCGCTGTTCGGCGCCCCGGCCGCTGCCGTCATGCCCAAGGGGCTCGGCGCGGAAACCGGCCGGCTGGTCATGGACGCGGTACGTGCGTCAGGCGAGGTATCTGCCACGGAATGCGCTGAACTGGTTGGTATTTCACGTGTCAGCGCGCGGCGCTACCTGGAGCATTACCTGAGCATCGGGGCGCTCGAGCTGCGCTTGCAGTACGGCGCGGGCCGACCCGCGCGACGCTATCGGGCCCGTTGAGGGGCCCCCCGGCGCCGAAACTACGGGTTATGCCGAGAATTCGGCGTTTCCGCATCAACAACCGTAGTCTCGGCGCGGCCAGAACTGGGGTAGCACGCTACTCACGACCCGACCTGGCCGGGCTCACCAACCCGGCCGGGACCCGGGTCGCGGTGACCTTCGAGGCGGCCTGAAGGTCCAATAACTGGACCTGAAGTGCGGGCCGCCTCGGGCGACCGAAATAATGGCGGCGTGACATCGAAGGTTCTGTTCCTGCGCAACGACCCAACGGCCACCGAGGCCATGCTGGCCGACGTCTTCACCGAATGCGGATTCGGCATCGACACGTTCGACGTCATCGCGCCCGGGCGGGACGACGACCCCACCGGCGACGTGGCGTTCCCCGACCCGACTGACTATGACGTGATCGTTCCGCTCGGCGCTCGTTGGGCGGTCTACGACGAATCCCTGGTCAACAGCTGGGTCGGCGCCCAGATGGCCATGGTGCGCCAGGCCGTCGACGCCGGGGTCGGCGTGCTCGGGGTGTGCTTCGGCGGACAACTCATCGCGCAAGCCTTCGGCGGATCGGTCAGCAGGTCGCCGGCGCCCGAGGTGGGCTGGTACGACGTGCTCACCGACGACGAGGGGCTGGTTCCGGGTGGCCGGTGGTTCCAGTGGCATTTCGACCGCTGGACACTTCCGCCCGGCGCCACAGAGATCGCCCGGACGCCCGATGCCTCACAGGCATTCGTCCTGGGCACGGCACTGGCGCTGCAGTTCCACCCCGAGCTCGATTCCGACCTGCTGGAAGTCTGGTTGGCCCACGACCGCGACGGCGACGCGGCTGGAATCGGGCGCACCCACGACGAATTGCGCTTGCAAACAAAGGAATTGAGCGAGGATGTGGGCGCCCGGCTGAACACGCTGGTCCGCGGCTTTCTGAACCGGGTGGTCCGGGCGCAGCCGTCGACGTAGGCTGACATCAGCCGGCGAAAATGTCCCGGCGACAGCGCTGATGAACGCCTGGAGTCTGCGAGCGAGCAGAGAACGCATCTACCAGGATCGCCACGAAGCGGGCCGGGTCCTGGCAGAACAGCTGGTGTCCTACCGGGATCAACCCGACGTCCTCGTCCTGGGCCTGGCCCGGGGCGGCGTCCCGATCGCCTGGGAAGTCGCCTCCCACCTGCACGCACCACTGGACGTCTTCGTGGTCCGCAAGCTGGGCGTACCGCAGTGGCAGGAACTCGCCATGGGCGCGGTGGCCTCCGGCGGCGGCTTGGTGATCAACGACGGCCTGGTGGATCGCCTCGGCATCGACCAGGACACCATCCTCGAGACGATCCGGCGCGAGACCGCCGAAATCGAGCGCCGGGAACAGGCCTACCGCGGAGGACGTCCCGCACCCGACCTGTCCGGCCGGACGGTGATCCTGGTCGATGACGGCATCGCCACGGGCGCCACCATGCTGGCCGCGGTCCGCGCCGTGCGGGCGGCCCGGCGGGTCGTGGTGGCCGTGCCGGTCGGGCCACCGACCCTGAGCAGCCAACTACGGGATGAGGCCGACGACGTGGTGTGCGCCAGTACCCCGCCCCAGTTCGACTCGGTGGGTCAGGCGTTCGTGGATTTCCACCAGGTCAGCGACGACGAGGTTCGCCGTCTGCTGGCCGAACCCACCACGGAGCCGGGCGAGAGTTAGTTCTTGTACTTCTCTGTGGAATCGTCGGCCTCGACGTCGACGTCTGCGGCGTCGGGCTCCACAACGACATCTGATTCAGGCTCGGCGACCAACTCGTCGGGATAGTCCACCGGCTCCTCGACCGCGTCGAAGGTCTCGGTCGTTTCGGTGGCGTCGGCATCAGGCTTATCCGAGGCCGCGACAGCGTCTTGGCCGTCGCCGGCCTTCGATCCGCGCGAGCGTTCCCGCAATGCGTCGACGATCAGCAGCAGCACGCCGATCACGCTGGCACCGATACAGACCCAGGCGATCAACTCGTTACTGGTCACCACCGCGGTCACCAGCGCGGCCAGGCCGATGACGGCAAGCACGAGCGCAATGATCAACATCGTTCAACCCTAAGTGTGGTGGCCCGGGATCGGGCCGGTTCACGACAGTGTGAGGAAGTCAGCCTTGCCGGCTAGTTGTTGCCGCGGTTGAACTGGCTGAAACCACCGGCCGAGTCGTTGTTGGCGCTGGAATCCACCGGTGCGGCCGAACCGCGCTGGCCCAGCTCTTCCAGCTGAGACTCCAGGTAGGTCTTCAGACGCGTCCGGTACTCACGCTCGAACGTCCGCAGCTGCTCCAGGCGGCCTTCCAGGACCGTGCGCTGCTGGTTGATCGTGCCCATGATCTCGGAGTGCTTGCGCTCGGCGTCGGCCTGCAGGGCGTCGGCCTTCTCCTGGGCCTGACGCAGCTGGGTCTCCGAGCGGGTCTGCGCGTCGGCCAGCATGGCGTCGGCACGCGTGCGGGCCTCCGAGACCGTGGTCTCGGCGGTCTTGCGGGCGTCGCTGACCATGGCGTCGGCCTGGGCGCGGGCATCCGAGAGCAGCTTCTCCGACTCGGCCTTGGCCGTGGAGGTCAGGCGATCGGCAGTGTCCTGCGCCAGGCTGAGCACCCGGGCGGCACGTACGGCGGTGTCCTCGCTGGGCGGCGCGGCAGGGGCAACCGGCGCCGGCGGGGCCTCGTACACCGGCTGGGGCGCCGGGGTCGGCTCGGGCTCCGGCTCGTAGAGCGGGATGGACTGAGTGGACTGGGCGCCACCGCCGGCCCGCGCCGATGCCAGCTCCTGATCGAGCTCGGACACCCGCTGCCGGAGATCGGCGTTCTCCTCGATGAGCCGAGTCAGCTCGTTCTCAACCAGATCGAGAAAGGCGTCGACCTCGTCCTCGTTGTAGCCACGTTTGCCGATGGGCGGCTTGCTGAACGCGACGTTATGGACGTCCGCTGGTGTGAGCGGCATTGTCTGCCCCCTTGAAGTCTTGGACCGTCAACCGATCTCAAAGTGTAAAGCCTTGCTTGATCGCAACTGGAGTCCATCCTGTCACACCAGACCCGGCGGTTGCAGTGGAGGCCTATTTTTAAGAACGAATTTCAATCTTCTTACGCAATTGTGGACCATCCGGCAAACGGCGAGATCGCGTCTCCCCCGCCTGCTCGCGTCGACGGTCTACATGGCCGCGTTGAACGCCAGCTGCATCCCGATGAACGCCGCGAGGAGCAGCACCATGATCGACAGATCGAAGCGCACGGCGCCTATCGTGAGCTGGGGAATGAGCCGCCTCAGCAGTTTCACGGGCGGATCGGTCACGGTCATGATGACCTCAAGCACGACGACGGTCAGACCCTTGGGGTGCCAGTCGCGGCTGAACGACCGGATGAACTCGACGACGACGCGCGCGATGAGCAGCAGCCAGAAGATGAACAGCGCGAAACCGAGAATTTCGAAGAACAGCGACAACTGAGCCGACCTCACTACAGCAGGATGTGTGACATTGGATACAGGCCGCCGTAAGGCCGGACACATCTCACACAGAAGACGTGGTCAGCCGATAGTGCGACGCCGCCAGCCTACCCGGGCCCCATCCTGGGGATCAGGTAGCGCGGCGGCGGCGCCGTGCCGCGACTGGCGTCGCGGCGCTACTGGTAGGCGTAGAACCCGGCCTCGGCGATCCGGCGCCGCTGTTCGGCACTGACATCGACGTCAGCCGGCGACAACAGGAAGACCTTCGTGGCCACCTTGTCGAACGAGCCGCGCAGCGCGAACGCCAGGCCGGCGGCGAAGTCGACCAGCCGCTTGGCGTCGGCGTTGTCCATCGACACCAGGTCCATGATCACCGGCGTGCCGTCGCGGAAGCGTTCGCCGATGGTGCGCGCCTCGCTGTAGTCCTTGGGCCGCAGCGTGGTGATCTTCGCCAGCGGGCTGCCCGCCTCGAACAGTTCGGCCATCCGGCGGGGATCCATCGCGAGCGAACCGCGGGTGGATCCGGCCAGTCCACCGAGACGCGGTGCGGGACGGTCGAATTCGCGGGGGCCCCGCATCCGGGCATCGAACCGCTGCTCGTCGGCGAAACCGCCCGAGTAGCCACCTCGGTAGGCCGGCCCCTCGTCGTACTCGGGAGCCTCGTAGCCGTAGCTGTCGTCCTCGAAACGCTCGTCACGGGGACGACGGGCGTAGCTGCGGGCAGCGCCACGGTCGTCGTCCTCGTAGTACTCGTCGTCGTAGTCCTCCATCGGCGCCATGCCGAAGTAGGCCTTGACCTTGTGCAGTGTGCTCATCTCGGCGACCCTTCTGCGGACGGTGGGGGTGGTGATGTCTGTGATGAAGATGTGACTGGAGTGACTACTGCGGGTGACGTTAGCGGGCGTTGCCCCATGAGCGCGGTACCGACACGCACACATGTCGATCCGTGTTTGACCGCGCTTTCGAGATCTCCGGACATCCCCGCCGACAGTTCGAGCCGGTGCTGGTAGTCGCGCTGCACCCGGTCCCGCTCGGCGGCCAGACGTGCGAACGCGTCGTCGGGATCCCATTCCAGCGGCGGGATTCCCATCAGTCCGACGAACTCCAATGCCTCCGCGGCGTTCGCTGACGCACAGATTTCGTCGACGAGGCCCGAGGCATTCACATCGACACCGCCCCGTTCGGTATCGCCGTCCAGACTGATCTGGATATAGACGCGCAACGGCTGGGGCCGGCGGCCGGCGGCCAATGCGTCGCCGGCGGCCCGGTCCAGCGCCGTCAGCAGGCGGGTGCTGTCGACCGAGTGCGCGGTGTGTGCCCACCCCGCGACGGCCCGCGCCTTCTTGCGCTGGATGCGCCCGACCATGTGCCAGCGAATCGGCACATCCGGCAATTCCGCGCGAACAGATTCGACTTTCTCGGCGGCTTCTTGTTCGCGGGATTCACCAAATGCGAGGCACCCTAATTGATTGAGAATAATGACATCGGAGGCCGGAAAGTATTTCGTGATCGGGAGTAATTCAATTTCATTGACATTTCGCCCGACAGATTCTGCGGCGCGCGCCAGGCGCGCCCGCGCCGCTCCGAGCGCAGCGGTCAACTCGGCCGTCCGATCCGCGTCACGCCCGCGCTGCACGGTGCTCATCTCACCCTCACTCCAGACCCATCCGGGGATCGTTCACCGGCGCTGCTCCATCCACACCACACTCGCCAGGCGCCCGGTCGGTGCATCACGGCGATGACTGAACAGCGCGCGGTCGGCGACGGTGCACCGCGGGTCGACGTCGATCGCGGTGACACCCAAAGCCGTTAACTGCCGGGCGATTCCGGCCCGAAGGTCCAAGCCCGGCGTGCCACGCGAGGTGCTGGTGCGCGAGCCGGGCAGCACCGCCTCCACTTCGGCCGCCATCTGTTCTGGCACCTCATAGTTGGCGCCGCTGACCGCGGGACCGAGCAGCACCGACACGTCCTCGGCACGTGCACCGGCGGCCTGCATCACCTCCAGGGTCCTGGCCACGATGCCTTTCTGGGCGCCGACCCGTCCGGCATGGACGGCCGCAATGACCCCGGCGCGCGCGTCGCCCATTAAAACCGGGACGCAATCGGCGGTCACGACGACCAATGCCAAACCCGGGGTCGTCGTCACCAATGCGTCGGCATTATCGACCGCGGTGTCGCGCGGGCCGTCCACGGTGACGACGTGATCGCTGTGAACCTGATTCATCCAGACCAGCGCGTCGGCCCCGACGGCGGCGGCCAGCCGCCTCCGATTCTGGGCCACGGCCGCAGGATTGTCGCCGACGTGGTCGCCGAGGTTGAACGAATCGAAGGGCGGTGCCGAGACGCCGCCGGCGCGGGTTGTCGTCACCCGCCGAATACGAACACTCACAATCCCAGTATCCGAACCCGCCGCCGGGCCCGGCTCAGTGCCGCATGAACGGCGGCACGTCGACATCGTCGTCGGCGATCCCGCCGTCTCCGTCGCCACCGACGCTCACGGTGGCGCCATTCGTGTGGGCCGGGACGCTCACCGCGTCCGTCGGCTCGAACAACGACGTGGTCACCTTGCCCGCCCGCGCCGAGGCGATCGGCTGGGTCTGCGCCGCGCTCGGGCCGACCACCGGCTTTCGGCTTGGCCCGGCGCTGTCGAAGCCCGCCGCGATGACCGTGACCCGAACCTCGTCGCCGAGTGAGTCGTCGATCACCGTGCCGAAGATGATGTTGGCCTCGGGATGGGCCGCATCCTGCACCAGCGAGGCGGCCTCATTGATCTCGAACAGGCCCAGGTCACTGCCGCCGGCCACCGACAGCAGCACGCCCTGCGCGCCTTCCATCGAGGCTTCCAGCAGTGGCGAGTTGATCGCGATCTCGGCCGCCTTGAGCGCGCGACCGTCGCCGCGGGCCGAGCCGATACCCATCAGCGCCGTGCCCGCCCCGCTCATCACGCCCTTGACGTCGGCGAAGTCGACGTTGATCAGGCCCGGTGTGGTGATCAGGTCGGTGATGCCCTGAACGCCGTTGAGCAGCACCTCGTCGGCGCTGCGGAAGGCGTCCATCAACGACACCGCGGCATCGCCCATCTGGAGCAGCCGGTCGTTGGGGATCACGATCAGGGTGTCGCAGCTCTCGCGCAGCGACTGAATACCGTTCTCGGCCTGGTTGCTTCGCCGCTTGCCCTCGAACGAGAACGGCCGCGTCACGACACCGACGGTGAGCGCTCCGAGCTTGCGTGCGATCGATGCGACGACGGGTGCGCCACCGGTTCCGGTGCCGCCGCCCTCACCTGCGGTGACGAACACCATGTCGGCGCCGCGCAGCAGCTCCTCGATGTCGTCCTTGGCATCCTCGGCGGCCTTGCGGCCCACCTCGGGGTCCGCGCCGGCGCCGAGTCCACGGGTGGAGTCGCGGCCGACATCGAGCTTGACGTCGGCGTCGCTCATCAGCAGTGCTTGTGCGTCGGTATTGATCGCGATGAACTCAACGCCCTTGAGGCCCTGTTCGATCATCCGGTTGACGGCGTTGACACCGCCGCCACCGATACCAACCACCTTGATTACCGCGAGGTAGTTATGCGGGGGGGTCATCGATCGTCTTCCTCCCAGGTTGGGTGTTCTCAGTGTTCCTGACGCCGAATCTCCCCGGGGCAAACTCTCAACCTCAACCATAGGCTTAGAGTTATGTCAAGTAGTTCCGCGCAAACAGAACGGTAGGGGGACAACGCCGGTGATCGCGGCAGGCGCGCCGACGCGCCGCGCGGCAATTTTTGCCGGATCTACTTGACAGTCGGCAGATCCGGGCTGGACACGTCATAGGTGTGACCCGGCTGGGTCAGCAGGGCCGCAAGCTTCAGCGCCTTCTCATCGGTCCGATCGTTGGTCCCCCACACCACAACCCGGCCATCGGCCAACGTCAGCGCGATCGAGGCCACCGAAGGCGCGGCGATCCGGCCCACCTGTGCGACGACATCCGGCGGCAGCGCCAGCATCACCTCGAGCGCGGCCTTGGTGGCCGGATCGGTCGGCCCCGGGTTGTCGGTATCCAGATACGGCAGCGTCGGCGGTGGCGGCTCGGTGGCGAAATCCACGCCGTCGCGGTCGAACAGATGGGGACCGTCGGGATAGTCCTTGACCACCACCGGCACTCGCTCGACGACCGTGATCCGGAGGGTCGAGGGATACTCGCGCTGAACCCGGGCGGTGGCGATGCGCCGGATCGTGGCCACCCGCTCGGCGACCGCGTCGGTGTTGACCTGCAGCAGCGGGGTGTCCGGGGCCACCGCGGCGGCCGCCAGCACCTGCTCCTGAGGCACCACCGCCGCACCGCTGACCGCCACGCTGCGTACCGACATCACCGGCGTGAAATACAGCACCAGACCCAACGCCACCGCGACCACGCTGGCCAGCGCAGACCACAGCAACACCTTCAGACCACGAATAGTGCTGCGGGCCACGGCGTTCGGGGCATCCGCGGACTGCCCCACCACCCGGCGCTTGGCCTCGCGGCGGGCATGTTCGATCGCCACCGCCCGGTCCCGCGCGGCCCGGCGTTCCTCGCGCTCGCGGCGGGCGCGACGGCGTGGACCCTCGTAGTCGGCTTCCGCCGCGGGCGGCAAATTCGACGCTGCCGCGGGCGGCACATCAGGTTCCGCCGCGGGCGGCACAACCGACTCGGGGTCGGTCGGCACATCCGACCCGCCGGACTCCTCAGGAGCCGGACCTGGCTCCTCGACAGCCTCGCCGGGGCGGTCAGGACCCGGATCGGTCACGGTGAATCCGCCGACGGTCGGCCCGGTGCAGTGCGATTCTCCTTGATGCCGAGCTCGGTCAGGATCTCCTTGCCCAGCATGGTCACGTCCCCGGCACCCATCGTGAGCACCACGTCGCCCGCGCGGGCGGCAGCCGCCACCACAGCGGCGACCGCCGAGAAATCGGGAACATAGGTGACCGCAGAGCTGACATGTTCGGCGACTGTGGCGCCGCTGATGCCGGGCAGCGGTTGCTCACGCGCACCGTAGACGTCGAGTACGAAGACCTCGTCCGCGGCGCTCAGCGCCGCTCCGAACTCGGTCGCGAAAGTCGCTGTGCGCGAGTACAAATGTGGCTGGAAGGCGACGATGACGCGGCCACCGGTCTGGTCCACCACCGTTCGGGCCGCCTCGAGGGTGGCCCGCACCTCGGTGGGATGGTGGGCGTAGTCATCGAACACGCGGATGCCGCCGAGTGCACCCACCAGCTCGAAACGCCTTCGCACACCCTCGAATCCGGCCAGCCCGTCGAGCACAGTCTCCGCCGGTGCCCCGACCTCGACCGCGGCCAGCAGGGCGGCCAGGGCGTTGAGCGCCATGTGCCGGCCGGGCACCGCCAGTCGCACCGCACGCGGATGGGGCTCACCGGCGAGCTGGATGTGAGCCACCGCTCCGGTCCCCTGCTGCTCCCAGCTCAGCAAGGTGCCGGCCAGACCGTCCGCAGGCGCGCTGCCGTACCGCAACACCCGGATGCCCAGTGAGTCAGTGTGTTCGGCGAGCGCGGCGGCACCCGGATCATCGGTGCACACCACCAGGGCCCCGCCCGGCGCGATGCGGTCGACGAACGCGGAGAACACCGCGGTGTAGGCCTCCTCGCTACCGAAGAAATCCAGGTGGTCGGCCTCGATGTTGGTGACCACCGCGACATTCGGCGTGTATTCCAGCAGAGAGCCGTCACTCTCGTCGGCCTCGGCGACGAAGCACTTCCCGCTGCCGTGATGGGCGTTGGTGCCTGCCTCGCCCAGTTCGCCGCCCACGGCGAACGACGGGTCGAAACCGCTGTGCTGCAACGCCACGATCAGCATCGAGGTGGTGGTGGTCTTTCCGTGGGTGCCCGTCACCATCAGCGTGGTGTAACCGGCCATGAGCTTGGCCAGTACCACCGGACGCAGGATCACCGGGATTCCGCGGCGCCGGGCCTCGACCAGTTCCGGATTGGTCTTGGGGATCGCGGCGTGGGTGGTGACGACCGCGGTCGGCCCGCCCGGCAGCAGATCCAGTGACGACGCATCGTGTCCGATCCTGACCTCGGCACCGCGAGCCCGCAGGGCCACCACGCCGCGCGACTCCTTGGCGTCCGAGCCGGACACCAGGCCACCCCGGTCGAGCAGGATCCGGGCCACGCCCGACATCCCGGCTCCCCCGATCCCGACCATGTGTACCCGCTGAAGTTCAGCCGGAAGTGAATTACCGTTCACTGCAGCTTCTTTCGTTGAGCACGGGCGATGTCGAGGGCGACCTGCGCCACCCGCCGTGCGGCATCGGGGTGACCCGACAACAACGCGGCGGCCGTCATCGCCGTCAACCGCGCGTCGTCGGTCATCAGGCCGGCAACCGTATCGGCCACGAATCCACCGGTGAGCTGGGCATCGTCGACGACGATGCCGCCACCGGCCGACACCACCGGCAGCGCGTTGAGCCGCTGCTCACCGTTGCCGATCGGCAGCGGGACGTACACCGCGGGCAATCCCACGGCGGTCACCTCGGCAACCGTCATCGCACCGGAACGGCATATCGCCAGATCGGCTGCGGCATATGCCAGGTCCATGCGGTCCAGATACGGCACCGCGACATACGGCGGTGCGCCCGCCGCGGCCGGCGGCAGGTCGAGGGTGTTCTTCGGTCCGTGCGCATGCAGAACCGAAATACCCGCAGCACCAAGCGCTTCGGCAGCCGAGGACACCGCCCGGTTGATCGACTGCGCCCCCTGCGAGCCGCCGAACACGAGCAGCACCTTGGCGTCGGGGGCGAAGCCGAAGAAAGCCCTGGCCTCGGCGCGCAAGGCGGCACGGTCCAGTGAGGTGATGGCCGCGCGCACGGGTACTCCGACCACCTCGACCCTGCGCAGTCCCGGTTCGGGTACCGCCGAGAGCACGCGCCGCGCCGATACCGCACCGACCCGGTTGGCCAGGCCTGCGCTGGCGTTGGCCTCGTGGACCACCACAGGGACGGCGCGCCGGCGACCGTGCAGGCCGAAGCCGCCCCGGGCGGCGAGGTAGGCGGGCAGCGCGACATAGCCGCCGAACCCGATCACCACATCGGCCTCGACGCCGGCCAGCACCGAACGGGCCTGGCGGATCGCGGTGCGGACGCGCAGCGGCAACCGCACCAGATCTCCCGACGGTTTGCGCGGCAAGGGCACCGGGGTGATCAGCTCGAGGTCATAGCCGCGTTGCGGAACCAGCCGGGTCTCCAGACCTCGGGCGGTTCCGAGAGCGGTGATCCGCACCTCCGGGTCGAGTTCACGCAGCGCATCGGCCACCGCCATGGCCGGCTCGACGTGACCTGCCGTGCCACCACCGGCGAGAACTACCGATATCCCCCGGTCGCTCCGCTCCTGCCCCCGAGGACCAGATATCCAGCGGTCCGTCTTACCGTCGCTCACCCGTAACGCTGACCTTCCAAAGTTCGGGCTCGTTGCCCCTGTTTGTGCTGGCCTGCAGGATATCGGACCGAGGACCTACCGCCCCCGGCCGGCTGCTGACCGGCAGCGTGCCCGGACCGGCGCACGGGCCGGTCCCCGCTGCGCGGCGCGCGGCGGGTCCCCGCTTGTTTGGCACCTGATTGTTTGGCCCTGGCCTGCTTGCCTGCCTGCTTGGCGGCGGGCTTGGCGGTGGGCTTGGCACCGGCCTTGCCGTTGGGCTTGCCCGCGGTGCGCGAGGGCGACTTGCGGCGGTCGTGCAGCCGGTTGCGGGCGACCTCCAACCGGGTCGGGACGTACGGCTCCGGCAGCGGCAGCCGCAGCAGCCGGTTCATCCGGTCGTCGCGCCCGGCCCGCAGCGCCGCCACTGCCTCCGGTTCGTGCCGGGCCGCGTTGGTGATCAGGCCCATCATCAGAAGTGTTGTGGCCTGCGAAGATCCACCAGCCGAGATCAGCGGGAGCTGGAGCCCGGTGACGGGCAGCAACCCCACCACGTAGCCGACGTTGATGAACATCTGGCCGACCACCCACAGCGTGGTGGTGGCCGTGAGCAGACGGAGGAACGGATCGGCCGAACGCCGGGCGATGCGCATCCCGGTGTAGGCGAACAACCCGAACAGGCCCAGCAGTCCGAGCGCACCGACGAATCCCAGCTCCTCGCCGATGATGGCGAAGATGAAGTCGTTGTGGGCGTTGGGCAGGTAGTTCCACTTGGCCGTGCCCTGGCCCAGCCCGTCGCCGAAGATGCCGCCATTGGCCAGGGCGAACCGGGCCTGCCGGGACTGGTAGCCGATCCCCTGCGAGTCTGCCGTCGGGTCCAGCCAGGACTGCACCCGGTCAGACCGGTAACCGGCGGACACCGCCAGCACCCCGGCCGCCACGATGGCGGCCGCCAGCGAGGACAGGAACACCCGCAGCGGCAGGCCCGCGTACCACAGCAGGCCCAGCAGGATGATGCTCAGCGACACGGTCTGCCCGAGGTCGGGCTGAGCGACGATCAACGCCAGTGCGATCACCGCGGCAGGCACCAGCGGGACGAGCATCTCGCGCAGCGAGGCCCGTTCCATCCGGCGGGCCGCCAGCAGGTGCGCGCCCCAGATGGCGAAGGCGATCTTGGCCAGCTCCGAGGGCTGCATCGAGAACCCCGCGACGACGAACCAGCCGCGAGAACCGTTGGCCACCTTGCCGATCCCGGGGATGAGCACCAGGATCAGCAGCACGATGGTGAAAGCGAACCCGGGGAACGCCAGCCGGCGCAGGGTCCGCACCGGCATCCGCAGCGCCAGGTAGAAGGCGACCAGTCCGACGACGGTCCACATCACCTGGCGGCCGAACACCGCCCAGGGCGACCCGTCGAAATCGTAGGAGTACACGCCCGACGCCGAGAGCACCATGATCAGGCCGAGGGTGGTGAGCAGCGCGGTGACCGCGATGATCAGGTGGAACGACGTCATCGGCCGGCCCAGCCACGCCCCGAAACGGGTGCGCGGCGCAGTGGAGGCAGCCGTCGACTCGGCGGAGCCACCCGCTGAACCCGCGGCGGAATCGGCGGTTTCGCCGGTTGCGTCGCCGTCACGGCCGCGCAACCGGGCCAGAATGCTGGCCACCTCGCCTACCCGATCGCGGCGCGGACGGCACCGGCGAACGCATCGCCGCGCTGGCCGTAGCCGCTGAACTGATCGAAGGACGCTCCTGCCGGGGCCAGCAACACGGTGTCACCCGAGGCCGCCAGGCCGCGCGCGACATCGACGACCGCCGTCATGACCGCGTCGGAGACCGGACGGTCTGCGACTTCGATCACACGAGTCACATGATCACCAATAGACTCATTTGTCTCAAGCACCCCAGAATCCTCCCCCGTCACAACCTCGACGACGGGGACATCCGGGGCGTGTCGCGATAACGCATCGGCAACCATCTGCCGATCCCGCCCGATCAACACCACCGCGACCAGCCGATTCGCCACCTGGCGCACCAGCTCGTCGACCGAAGCTCCCTTCAGCAAGCCCCCGGCGATCCAGATCACGCGGTCGAACGCGGTGATCGACGCCTGCGCGGCGTGCGGGTTGGTGGCCTTGGAATCGTCGACGTAACGCACCCCGCCGGCCTCCCCGACCAGCTCGGCGCGGTGCCTGCCGACCTGGAACGACGCCAATGCGGCCGCGATCGATTCGGGGGCCACCCCGACGGCGCGGGCCAGCGCCGCAGCCGCCAGCGCGTCGAGCAGGCCGACCGGCCCGGCCACACTGATCGTCGCGGCGTCAGCCAACTCGACGTCGGCGCCGAAGGCACGGTCGACGAGCTTGCCGGCACGGACACCGAGTTCACCGTCGGCCGGTTCGCCCAGCCGGAATCCGACCCGAACCGGAGCCTGTGAGGTGGGTAGCAGACCGGCCGCCACCGGATCGTCGAGGCCCACCACGGCGACCCGGCCGGCCAGCGCCCTGGCCTTGTCGGCGGCGTAGGCGGCCATCGAACCGTGCCAGTCCAGATGGTCCTCGGCGACGTTGAGCACCACACCGGCGTCCGGGCGCAGCGAAGGCGCCCAATGCAGCTGGAAGCTCGACAACTCGACCGCCAGCAACTCCGCGGGCTGATCGAGCACCGCCAGCACCGGATCACCGATATTGCCGCACAACAGGCTTCGCCGCCCGTCGGCCAGCAGCATCTCCTGCAGCATCGAGGTGGTCGTGGTCTTGCCGTTGGTACCGGTGACCACCAGCCACCGCCGAGGCGGACCGTAGCGGCCCGCGGCGTCCAGCCGCCAGGCCAGCTCCACATCGCCCCAGATCGGCACACCGGCCTCGGCCGCGGCGGCCAGCACAGCGGAGGTTGGCGGGAATCCCGGGCTGGTCACCACCAGCGTGTACTCGGCGATGCCGGCGATCGCCGAGGCGGGATCGATGACCGCGGTGCCCTGCTCGGCGTAGGCCCGCAGGGCTTCGGCACGGTCGTCGCACAGCGTCGCAGCGACGCCGAGGGGTGCCAGCGCCGCCAATACGGCGCGTCCGGTCACCCCCGCGCCGGTGACCAACACCGAAGCTCCCGGGGTCAGCAGCGACAACAGATTCTGGTCCTCCTCGCGTGCGGGAAGATGCTGGTCCTCCTCGCGTGCGGGAAGCCCCCGGTCGTCACCGTCCACCGGGCCGGTCACGTCAGGCCCCGACTGCAGTGAGCCACTCGCTGTAGAACAGGGCCACGCCCAGACCGCAGGCGATCGCCGTCAGCAGCCAGAACCGGATGATGACCGTGGTCTCGGCCCAACCCACCAACTCGAAATGGTGATGGAACGGCGCCATTCGGAACACCCGGCGGCCCGTGGTGCGGAAGGCCAGGATCTGCACCACCACCGAGGTCACCTCGGCGACGAACAATGCCCCAAGAACCACCGCGAGGATCTCGGTACGGCTCGTCACCGACAACCCGGCGATGATGCCGCCCAGGGCCAGCGAGCCGGTGTCACCCATGAAGATTTTGGCGGGCGCGGCATTCCACCACAGGAAGCCGATACACGCGCCCGCGGTGGCGGCCGCGATGATCGCCAGGTCCAGCGGGTCGCGCACGTTGTAACAGCCCAGGCCCGGGGCAGTCGCGCACGCATTGCGGTACTGCCAGAAGGTGATCAGCACGTAGGCCGCACACACCATCGCCATCGCGCCGGCCGCCAGCCCGTCCAGGCCGTCGGTGAAGTTCACCGCGTTGGACCATGCACTGACGATCACCACGCAGAACAACACGAACACCCACGACGCCAGCGTCACGGTGGCGATCTCGCGGACATAGGACAGCTCGGGACTGCCCGGGGTGAGCCCGTCGCCGTTGCGGAACTGCAGGGCCAGGACACCGAACAGCACCGCAGCAGTCAGCTGACCGACCGTCTTGGCGGTCTTGTTCAGCCCTAGGTTGCGGGAGCGCCGCAACTTGATCAGATCGTCGATGAATCCGACCAGGCCGAGCATCGTGGCCAGTCCCAGCACCAACAGGCCCGAAGCCGACGGGCCCTCTCCGCCCAGCGCCACCCCGACCAGATGGGTGCCCAGGTAGGCCGCCCAGATACCGGCCACGATCGCCACACCGCCCATCGACGGCGTGCCGCGCTTCTTGGCATGACTGGCCGGGCCATCCTCACGGATCTCATGGCCGAGCCCACGCTTGGTGAACAGCCGGATCAACGCGGGCGTGAGCAGGATCGAGACCGTCAGCGCGATGCCGACGGCAATCAGGATGAGTTTCATCGGTCGGAGTTCCGATCGTCGGCGTCTTCAGCGGCAACCAGCGCGTCCGCCAGCGGACCCAACCCGACCGAGTTGGATGCCTTCACCAGCACCACATCCCCCGGCTGCAACTCAGCCCGCAGCAGGGCCAGTGCGGCATCGGCGTCGTCGACCATCGTGGACTCAGATCCCCACGAACCCTCCATCACCGCGCCGTGGTGCATGGCGTTCATAGTCCTCCCGGTTCCGACGACGATTAACCGAGACACATCTAAGCGCACCGCGAAGCGTCCGATGGCGTCGTGCTCGGTTATGGCGTCGTCACCGAGTTCGGCCATCTCGCCCAACACGGCCCAGCTGCGCCGCTTTCCATGCAGGTCACCGGGGCTCTGCCGGGACATCCACGCCAGTGCCTTCAGCCCGGCGCGCATCGAATCCGGGTTGGCGTTGTAGGCGTCGTTGATCACCGTCACACCATCGGCACGGGTACCCACCTGCATCCGGTTCCGCGAGACGGGACCGGCCCCCGCCAGTGCCGCGGCCACCTGATCCAGGCCGGCGCCGCACTGCAGCGCGACCGCCGCCGCGCACAACGCGTTGCCGACCTGGTGATCGCCGTGCACCGCCAGCGCCACCTCGACTTCCCCACCGTCCGCGTGCAGGGTGAACCGCGGGCGGGCCAGATCGTCGAGGGCGACCGGTCCGGCCCACACGTCGACCTCGGAGCCGGGCTCGCGCGACACCCGCACCACACGTGCCGCGGTCTTGTCGGCCATGGCCGCCACCGCGGTGTCGTCGACATTGAGAATGACCACACCCGAGGCCGGAACAGCTTGCGGCAACTCGGCTTTGGTGTTGGCAATGGCCTCACGCGAGCCGAACTCGCCGAGGTGGGCGGTACCCACGTTGAGCACCACCGCGATCTGCGGCGGGGCGATCGCGGCCAGGGCGGCGATGTTGCCCGGATGCCGGGCCGACATCTCCAGGATCAGGTAGTCGGTGTCGGGCGTGGCACGCAGCACCGTCCACGGATGCCCCAGCTCGTTGTTGAACGAGCCCGGCGGCGCGATGACCTGCCCGAGCGGATCCAGCACCGCGGCAAGCAGATCCTTGGTCGAGGTCTTACCGGATGATCCGGTAACGCCGATGATCGTCAGGCCATCGGCGACGAGCTCGGCGGCCACCGCCGCGGCGAGCTTGGCCAGGGCGGCCAGCACGGCCGCACCGGAACCGTCGGTGTCGAATTCCAAAGCGCCAGAGGAGACATCGACACCCCCATCGGCGACACCGGGCTTCTTCACGATGATCGCGGGCACCCCGACCGGGCGTGCGGCCAGCACGGCCGCGGCCCCGGACGCCACCGCCGCGGCCGCGAAGTCATGGCCGTCGGAGCGGGCGCCGGGCAGCGCCAGGAACAATCCGCCGGGGCCGATCGCGCGGGAGTCGAATTCGACGGTGCCGGTGACGCGGGTCGAGGCGGCCTCTTCGGCAGTGATGTCGGCCAGCTCGCCGCCGACGATGTCGGCGATCCTGGCGATGGTCATCTCGATCACGAGCCCGATTCCCCTGCCTTGAGTGCCTCCAACGCCGCCGCGAGCTCGTCACGGTCATCGAACGGCCGGGTCTGGCCGCCACCGGTCTGCCCGCTCTCATGGCCCTTGCCCGCGATCAGCACGATGTCGCCGGGCCCCGCCCAGGCCACCGCATGGTCGATCGCCGCCCGCCGGTCGCCGACCTCCACGACCTCGGCGCCCCCGGACGCTTCGGCGGTTCCGGCCACGATCGCGGCCCGGATCAGTGCGGGGTCCTCGTCGCGGGGATTGTCATCGGTGACCACGACGAGATCCGCCAGTTCGGCCGCGACCCGCCCCATCGGCGCGCGCTTGCCCGTGTCCCGGTTGCCTCCGGCCCCGAACACCACCGCGATGCGACGCGGGCCGGAGCTGCGCAGGCCGTCCTGCCTCGTCGCTCCGCTCGCCCTCAACGTCTCGAGCACCGCCTGCAACGCCCCGGGCTTGTGCGCGTAGTCGACCAGAGCCAGGAACGGCTGGCCGCGGTCGATCGGCTGCAGCCGGCCCGGGACTGTCGCCGTACGCAGTCCAGGAGCGGCCTGCTCGGGCGACACCCCGGCCCCGTCCAGCAGCGCGATCGCAAGGGCGGCATTGGCGATGTTGTAGCCGCCGGTCAGCCCGATCCGGAGTTGGTGGGGCACCCCGGCCGGGTCGACGAGGGTGAATTCCTGGGATCCGACGCCGACCACCGAGATGTCCCGCGCCCGCCAGTCGGCCGGCGCGCCCGTGGCACTGACGGTCGTCGCCTTCCCGACCCGCCCGGCCATCGCGATGCCCGCCTCGTCGTCGACACAGACCACCGCGGCGGCGGCGTGGTTGCGCGACGCGGGATCGAAGAGCCGGGCCTTGGCCTCGAAGTAGTCCTCCATCGTGGGATGGAAATCCAGGTGGTCGCGCGACAGGTTGGTGAACCCACCGAGCGCGAACCGGATCCCGTCGACGCGGCCGAGCGTCAGCGCGTGGCTCGACACCTCCATGACGACGGTGTCGACGCCTTCCTCGACCATCACGGCCAGCAGTGCCTGCAGATCCGGCGCCTCGGGCGTGGTCAGCGCACTCGGCAGATCGCGTCCGGCGATCCGCACGCCCACGGTGCCGATCAGTCCGGCCACCCGGCCTGCGGCCCGCAACCCGGCCTCCACCAGATACGTCGTGGTGGTCTTGCCCGAGGTTCCGGTCACCCCGATCACCGTCAGCCGCTCCGACGGACGCCCGTACACCTCGGCCGCCACCTCACCGAGCACCGAACGAGGGTCGGGATGGATCAGGATCGGGACGTCGAGGCCTCCCGATTCGGCGGCGCCGGCGGCGTCTGTGAGCACTGCCACCGCACCGGCGGCGACCGCGTCTGCCGCATAGCGCGCGCCGTGCACCGCCGCGCCCGGGAGCGCGGCGAACAGATCCCCAGGCTGGGCATCCTGACCGCGCAGGGTGACGCCTGTTACCCGAAGTTCCGGCAGGGGATTTCCGCTAGCGGGTACCGCTTGGACCTGTTCGGCGAGCGGCAGAAGGTATTGGCCGGCGGGACGGCTGGGACGCAGCTTCATGGCCATGCCACAGTACCCATCTGCGGTCCGCCGACCGCACCACCCACGACTATCGCGGTCAGGTCGCCTGCAGGGTCAACCGCGGCCCCGGATCCGCCGACAACGGTACGTTGTGGCGTTGCAGCAGCCACGACGCGATGTTGTGGAACAGCGGCGCCGCCGAGGATCCCGGTGACCCGTCGGCCGCGCGGTGCGGTGCGTCCATCATGATCCCGACGACGTAGCGCGGATCGTCGGCAGGCGCCATGCCCGCGAAGGTGATCCAGTAGACGTCGTCGTAGTAGCAACCGCATGCCGGATTGATCTGCTGCGCCGTTCCGGTCTTCCCCGCGATCTGATAGCCCTCGACCGCGGCCTGCGGGCCCGTCCCCTGCTGTGCGCCCATCGGGTCCCGCTGCACGATGGCGCGGAACATGTTTCGCACTGTGCGGGCGGTCTCCGGTGTCACCACCCGAACGCCTTCCGGCCGCGGCTCATCGGTACGGGTGCCATCCGGCGCGATGGTGGACTTGATGATGCGGGGCGGCATGCGCACCCCGTCGTTGGCGATGGTCTGGTACATCCCGGTCATCTGCAGCAGCGTCATCGAAAGACCCTGCCCGATCGGCAGGTTGGAGAACGAGCTGCCCGACCACTGATCGATGGGCGGCACCAGGCCCCCGCTCTCACCGGGCAGGCCGACACCGGTGCGCTGACCGAGCCCGAACCGGCGGACCATGTCGTAGAACCGATCCGGGCCGACCCGCTGCGCCAGCATCAGGGTTCCGACGTTCGACGACTTCCCGAACACGCCGGTCATGGTGTACGGCATCACGCCGTGGTTCCACGCGTCGCGGACTGTGACCCCGCCCATGTCGATCGAGCCGGGCACCTGCAGCACCTCGTCTGGATTGGCCAGCCCGTACTCGATCGCAGCGGAGGCCGTGATGATCTTGTTCACCGAACCGGGCTCGAACGGCGAGGACACCGGCAGGTTGCCCATCTGCCGGTGCTCCTGCCGACCGATGTCCTGGCTCGGATCGAACGTGTTGTCGTTCGACATCGCCAGCACCTCACCGGTTTTGGCATCGAGCACCACCGCGGAGACGTTCTTGGCCCCCGAGGCATCCTTGGCCTGCTGCACCTGCTGCTGGACGTAGTACTGGATGTCGTCATCGAGCGTCAGCTGCACCGTGGACCCGTTGACCGCGTCGTGCCGGTTGCGGTAGCTGCCTGGGATCACCACGCCGTCCGAACCGCGGTCATAGGTGACCGAGCCGTCGGAGCCGGCCAACGCCGCGTCGAGCGAATCCTCCAGCCCGAGCAGGCCGTGACCGTCCCAGTCGATCCCGCCGACGATGTTGGCGGCCAGCGAGCCACCCGGATACTGCCGCAGATCCTGGCGCTCGGCACCGACCTCGGGGAACTTGTCCATGATCGCGCCGGCGATCGCGGGATCGACCGCACGGGCCAGGTACACGAAAGTCTCGTTGCTCCTGAGCTTCTTGAGCACGGTCTTGAAATCGGGCCGGTTGTCCAGCCGGGTGGCGATCTCCTTGGCGATCTCGGTGAGCCGGTGATCCGGATCAGGGGCCTCGCTGGACTTGGCCTTGGCCTCGGCGAGTTGCTTGCGGACCCGGACCGGCTGGAACGTCAGCGCCTTGGCCTCGATGGTGAACGCCAGCTTGTCATCGTTGCGGTCGACGATGCTGCCCCGCATGGCCGGGTTCACATCGGTGACCTTGAGCTGACTGGCCGCCTCGGCGCGCAAACCCGCCGCCCTCGGCACCTGAAGGCTGAACAACTGCACGGCCGCAATCACCAGCACCGACAACATCACCAGGTTTCCGGCGCGGTGCCGGAACACGAAAGACGAGCTGCGCAAACCGGTTTCGGCGGCAACCCTGGTACGGCGGACCCGGGCCTCGTGCCCCGGCCCGGGCGAGGCCTTCTTTGCCCCCTGCTGCTTCGGCGACTGACCCTGGCGGCCCGGGCGGCGATTCATGCCGCGGGCGCCGGGGCGTTGACGGCAACGGCAGGGACATGTGCGGCAGGCGCCGCGGGTGGGCTGAACTGCTCCAGCGGGACGACGGGTCCTGGCGCAGCCTGTGCCGGCGCGGCCGGCGCCGGAGCGGGAGCCACCGGTTCCGGCTGAGCCGGTTGCGCCTGTGCGACTACCGGACCGGGCGCGGTCGGCACACCGGGTAGATGCATCGGTGCCGTCGCCGGTTGCGCGGGGTCAGCTACCGCCGGGGCGGGAGCCGCGAGCACATCCGGCGCGGGCGCAGCCGCCGGTACGGGCCCGGGCACCGGCGGTACGGCTCCAGGCAGGCCGTGGAGGGCATCGGCCTGCGGGACCGGAATGCCCGGTACGACAGGGGAACCCGCGCGCGGCGTCCGCACAGTCAACTCGCGCGGATCGAGCACCCGGGGTGCCGGGGGCGCAGGCGGGGCCGGTGGGGCCTCCTCGGGCAGCGGCGTGTTCAGCGGGGGCGGCGGGACGCCTTCGGCGGGCTTCGGGGTGCCGACGACGGTCCAGTTGCCGGTCGCATCCTGCACCAGGTGCGCGGTGTCGCGCGACGGGATCATGCCCAGGTTGCGGGCGGATTCGGCCAGCGCCGGAGCGGCCTGCGCTTCGAGCACATCGCGCTCCAGCGCTTCTTTCTGTTGCAGCAGACCCTGATTGACCTGGCGAGCGTGACCCAGCTGGTAGGACCGCTCGGCCGAACCGGTGGACAGCCACAGGGTGACCGCGAGTCCGAGGCCCAACGCCGCGATCACCAGAACGACGAACGGGACCCGGGAGATCAGGACCCGCGGATTGAGCTCGATCGAGGCGAGCCGGACCAGCAGGCGTTCCCGCAACCGGACCCGCAATGGCGGGCGGACGACCTTGGGAGCCTTGGCCTTACGAGCTTTCGCTCGGGCCTTGGCCTGACTGGCGCTCTTGGGGCGGGCCGGACGGGTGCCCGGCCGCTGAATCGGTCCGGTACCCGGTGCGGTGCGCGCGGGGCGCTGCTCGGAACCCGGCCGACGCTTGCGCGGCGGAGCCTGTTCGGTGCGCCGCCCGCCGCCTCGCGCGGGTTGACGCACCGGACGCCTGCGATCTGACTCACGCAGCTGCTCGGGTCGTTTCACCTTCATGAGTTGCCCCCTTCCCCCACCTTTTCCAGTGCCCGCAGCCGCACCGGAGCGCTACGCGGATTGCGATCGATCTCAGCTTGGCGGGCCTTCTCGGCACCGCGGGTCAGCGTGACGAATTCGGGTTCGTGGCCTGGCAATTCGATGGGCAGGCCCGGCGGGGTCCGCGATGCGGTGGCCGCGGCGAACGCCTGCTTGACGATCCGGTCCTCAAGCGACTGATAGGACATCACCACAATCCGTCCGCCGTCGGTCAACGCGGCCAAAGCGGCGGGCAGCGCAGCGCGCAGCGAATCCAGTTCGCCGTTGACCGCGACCCGCAGCGCCTGGAAAGTGCGCTTGCCCGGATGCCCTCCGGTGCGGCGCGCCGGTGCCGGGATCGCCTCGTAGAGCAACTCCACCAGCTCTCCGGTGGTGGAAAACGGTTGCTGTGCACGCCGTTTCACGACCTTGTCGGCGATCCGGCCGGCGAAGCGCTCCTCGCCGTAATCCCGCAGAATCCGGGCGATCGACTTGGCGTCCCAGGTGTTGAGGATGTCAGCGGCAGTCAGCGGCGCGTCGGGATCCATCCGCATGTCCAGCGGTGCGTCCGCGGAGTAGGAGAAGCCGCGCTCGGTCTGATCCAGCTGCATCGAGGACACACCGAGGTCGAACAGCACACCGTCGATCTGACGGAAACCCGATTCCGCGATTGCCCCGGCAATTCCGTCATAGCGGGTCCGCACCAGCCGCATCCGGTCGCCGAACGGCGCCAGGCGGGCGCCGGCGATGCCGAGCGCATTGGGGTCACGGTCCAGGCCGATGACGTGCAGGCCGGGAAAGTCGGTCAGAAAACGTTCGGAGTGGCCGCCCGCACCGAGGGTGGCGTCCACCAGAACAGCGTCCGCCCCGTCGGCGTGGCGGCGGGTGAGTGCGGGGGCCAGCAGCTCGACGCAGCGGTCGAGGAGTACCGGGATGTGACCGTATTCGTGGGAGTCCGCGCTGTGCGATTCCTCGCGGTCCTGGGAGTCTGGCTGATCTGGGGAATCTGGCACCGCTGAAACACCTCCGCTCGGATTGGCCCCTGCACCGGGGTCTCTGTCCGAATTAACGGACCTGGCGTTGGGGAAGTACGCCAGGGCCAATTCGGGCAGAGGCCTCGCTGCACGGGCTAGGTCCAGGCCAGCCGCCGGTTGATGGGCCGCATCAGAGGATGTCGCGCAGAGCTTCATCGGTGGCCGCGGAGAAGTTCTCTTCGTGGTTCTGCTGGTACTCCTGCCAGGCTTCTGCGTCCCAGATCTCCAGGTAGTCGACCGACCCGATCACCACGCACTCCTTGGACAGGCTCGCGTAGCGACGGTGGTCCGCCGACAGGGTGATCCGGCCCTGTGCGTCGGGATGCTGCTCATCGGTGGCGGCCGCCAAGTTACGTAGGAACGCCCGAGCGTCGGGGTTCCTGCGCGATGCGTCAGCAGCGCGCCGGGCGACCTTTTCGAACTCGTCGCGCGGATACACGGCGAGGCTGTGATCTTGGCCCTTGGTGACCATCAACCCTCCTGCCAGTGCGTCGCGGAACTTGGCGGGCAGCGTGAGCCGCCCCTTGTCGTCGAGCTTGGGCGTGTAGGTACCCAGAAACATCTGGACACCTCCCGCCACCCGGTTCGGATCTCCGAGTCGCTTGCGAGATCCAGGCCAGGCCTTCTGCCCTCCGAACGGGGCTCCGATTTCCCCGTTGGCCGCCACTTTACCCCACGATCCCCCACTTTGCTCCATTTGAGCCGTCCAGTTTGGGGTTTCTCCCCACCAACGCCCCCCAGAACCACCCACACCAACCACTCAATCGCCGGTACTGGGCAGCAGAGAACAGAAAAACCGCAGGTAGGAACCTGCGGCGAGAAGGTGGGGCGTTGTGGGGCGAAATTCCCTGAGAATCTGCCGGTGTCACCCACACCGCCCCACACCCGTGCGCGGGCGAACGGCCCCGGCGTGTCGCTGGACGACTCCGACGTCGGGCCCGGACCGGCAGAAAACACAAAAAAGGGGCAGCCCGCTACGGGCTACCCCTTGATGCCGTCGAGCGGCTCAGTCGTCGAACCGGCGACGGAACCGATCTTCCATCCGAGTGGTGAACGACCCACCGCGCTGACGACGCTGGCGCGGCGCGTTGCCGGTTCCCTGCGCCGCACGGTCACGGCCCCCGGTGACACGCGGTCCGGTGACGGCGAACACCACGCCGCCGAACATCACCACGAAACCCACCACCGACAAGATCGGGAAACCACCGATCATGGTGGCCTTCACGGCCACCCCGACAACCAGTAGTGCCAGGCCCACCACGAACAGCAGCGCACCTTGAAGCCTGCGCCGAGCCGATGGCGCCCTCAAGGTCCCACCGCGCACGCTCGACGCGAACTTGGGATCCTCGGCATAGAGCGCGCTCTCGATCTGATCGAGCATGCGCTGCTCATGATCGGAGAGTGGCATTCGTCCCTCCTAGCCGACGCCGCCGTCGCTGTTCAACATTTCACATGCCCGCAATCACGGACACCTAAGCCTAATGATACGAGGTCGATCCGAGCCGTACCACCTTGTTCACCTTCGATTGTAAGTCGTTCCGAGATAGCCCCGGCCGCTGGGACCGACAGCGTCCCGGCCGGATAATGCTGAAGATAATGAGTTCGGCAGACACCGGCGGGCGAAAGGCGAAAGCATTGGCGACGTATCTCATAGATCTGTCGCCGGACGACATGAAGCGCCGGCTCCCCGAGGCGCTGCGCGTGTACGTCGACGCCATGCGTTATCCACGCGGAACCGAGGAGCAGCGCGCCGCCCTGTGGCTCGAACACACCCGGCGTGCGGGCTGGAAATGTGTGGCCGCTGTTGAGGTGGCCGAATCCAGCACCGGCGCGGGCGCCGAATCCAGCACCGGCGCGGGCGCCGAATCCAGCACCGGCGCGGGCGCCGAATCCAGCACCGGCGCGGGCACTGAATCCGGTGCGGACCTGATCGACGCCCCGCTGCTGGGAATCGCCTACGGCTACAGCGGGGCGCCCGACCAATGGTGGCAACAACAGGTCATCTCCGGCCTGCAGCGCGTGGGCGCGAGCCCCGGACGCATCGCCGAGCTCATGGCCAGTTACTTCGAACTCACCGAGCTGCACATCGAGCCCCGCGCCCAGGGCAAGGGCCTCGGCGAGGCCCTGACCAGGCGACTGTTGGCCGGCCGGGACGAGTCGCAGGTACTGTTGTCGACCCCTGAGATCAACGGCGAGGCCAATCGCGCATGGCAGTTGTACCGGCGGCTCGGCTTCACCGACGTGATCCGCGGGTACCACTTCGCCGGTGATCCCCGACCGTTCGCCATCCTCGGTCGCCCACTGCCGCTGTGAGATCTGGCACGATGACCAGCGTGCACGTCCGACCACCGAGCCGCCGCAGCCGGACCCGCCTGCTCACGTTGGTGATGTTGCTGCTGATCCTGCCCATGGCGGTGGGCTGCGTCCGAGTCCGCACGTCCATCACGGTTTCCCCCGACGACCGGGTGTCGGGCCAGATCATCGCAGCGGCAAAGCCGCGGGACGCCGACGACAAGGGCCCGCAGCTGCTGAACAACCTCCCGTTCGCCACGAAGGTCGCGGTCTCGGAGTACAGCCGCGACGACTTCGTCGGCTCCCAGGCGGTGTTCTCCGACCTCACGTTCGCCGAGCTGCCGCAGCTGGCCGGGATGAGCCGCGATGCCGCCGGGGTCGACATATCCCTGCGCCGCGCCGGTGACCTGGTGATCCTGGAGGGCCGGGTCGACCTCACCTCGCTGTCCGATCCGCAGGCCGACGTGCTGCTGACCGTGTCGTTCCCCGGCGAAGTGACATCGACCAATGGCGACCAGGTGAGCTCCTCGATCGTGGAATGGAAACTGCGGCCGGGAATCGTCAGCACCATGAACGCCCAGGCCCGCTACACCGATCCGAGTGCCCGGTCGTTCACCACCGCGACCATCTGGCTCATCATCGGGGCGTTTCTGGTTGCTGGAGTGATCGGAAGCCTGGCGTGGATGAGCCGTGACACCTCCCCCAAGCCGGGTGACCCGGTCGCCGGCAGCGACTGACCGGGAGCACGTCCGCGGCCGAGCTCACAGCTACGCCACACTCGCTTGGTACAAAAACCGTGGCACGCTCTACGCTGAGTGCACTCGGGGACACACCGTTGACACAGAAAGGGGCGGGCGCTGAGCGTGCAAACATCGGCACCGTCAACCGTCGAGCTGGCCGGAGCCGTCACCGACCAATTGCGCGACTACCTACGCGAGCGCCGCCGCGACTGCGAGTACATCGGAACCGACTACGCCGAGCTGACCGAGGCCCTCGAGGAATTCGTCCTGCGCGGCGGCAAGCGGCTGCGCCCGGCGTTCGCCTACTGGGGCTGGCGCGCGGTGATCGATCCGGCCGACCGCCCCGCCGAGCCCGGCGTACTGAGGCTGTTCGCCGCGCTGGAGTTGCTGCAGGCCTGCGCCCTGGTGCACGACGACGTCATCGACGACTCTGCCACCCGTCGTGGCCTGCCGACCGTGCACAGGACCTTCGCCGACCGGCACCGCGACCGCAACTGGCACGGCTCGTCCAAGCAGTTCGGCCTGTCGGCGGCCATCCTGGCCGGCGACCTGGCCCTGTCCTGGGCCGATGACATCGTCGCGAACGCCGACATCCCGACCGACGGGCAGCACCGCGTCCAGCAGGTATGGCGCCACATCCGCACCGAAGTGCTCGGTGGCCAGTACCTCGACATCGTCGCGGAGGCCAGCGGCGCCGAATCGGTGGCCTCGGCGATGAACGTCAACACCTACAAGACCGCGTCCTATACGGTTGCCCGGCCGCTGCAGCTGGGCGCTGCCGCTGCTGCCGACCGGCCCGACGTACAGCAGATCTTCCACCAGGTCGGCAACGATCTCGGCGTGGCCTTCCAGCTCCGCGACGACGTCCTCGGGGTGTTCGGCGATCCGGCCGTGACCGGTAAGCCCTCGGGTGACGACCTGCGGTCCGGCAAGCGCACGGTGCTGCTGGCCGAGGCACTCGAATTGGCCGACAAGTCCGACCCTCCTGCCGCCGAGCTTCTGCGCACGTCGGTGGGCACCGAGCTGTCCGACGCGCAGGTCGGCGAACTGTGCCGGGCCATCGAATCTGTCGGCGCCCTGGCGGCGGTCGAGGCGCACATCGAGCTGCTCACCCGCCGCGCGCTGGAGACGCTGGCCGCCGCACCGATCCACGAATCGGCGAAAACCGGCCTGGCCGAGATCGCCCGGTTCGCGACGAACCGGTCGGCGTAGAAGACCGTCACCGCAACATGACATCTCCCTCATGACACCCTTGCCAACCGAGACCCCGAGCACCGGGGTCGCGCAACACATCTCGCGTCTGGCCGCATTCGCGGTGTCCGCCGAAGCCCGACCGGCCCGGCTGGGTTGCCTGGGCGCGGCCCTGCTGACCATCGGCGGGCTCGGCGCGGGCAGCACCCGGCTGCACGACCCGCTCCTGGAGTCACTGCACCTGTCCTGGTTGCGGTTCGGGCACGGCCTGGTGCTGTCCTCGATCCTGCTGTGGGCCGGCGTCGCCGTGATGCTGATCGCCTGGATCTGGCTGGGCCGACGCGTGATCGACGGCACCGCGACCGAATACACCATGGTGGCCACCACCGGTTTCTGGCTCGCGCCGCTGCTGCTGAGCGTGCCGCTGTTCAGCCGCGACACCTACTCCTACCTGGCCCAGGGAGCGCTGCTGCGCGACGGCTTCGACCCCTATGTCGTGGGTCCGGTGGAGAATCCGAACTCCTTGCTGGACAACGTGAGTCCGATTTGGACGACCACAACCGCGCCCTACGGGCCGGCGTTCATCCTGGTGGCGAAGTTCGTCACGATCCTGGTGGGCGACGACGTAGTGGCCGGCACCATGCTGCTGCGGCTGTGCATGCTGCCCGGTCTGCTGTTGCTGATCTGGGCCGCGCCACGCGTGGCCCGCCATGTCGGCGCCAACGGGGCTGCGTCACTGTGGATCTGCGTGCTCAATCCGCTGGTGATCGTGCACCTGATGGGCGGCGTGCACAACGAGATGCTGATGGTCGGCCTGATGATGGCCGCGATCGCACTGACCTTCGCCGGCCGGCCGGTGATCGGAGTCAGCCTCATCGCGATAGCCGTCGCGGTCAAAGCGACCGCCGGGCTTGCGTTGCCGTTCCTGGTCTGGGTGTGGATGCGCCAACTGCGGGAACAGCGGGACATGCCTGCGGTGCGCGCATTCGCGGCCGCCACCGCCGCTTCGGTTCTGATCTTCGTGGCGGTGTTCGCGGTCATCTCCGTGCTTGCGGGCGTTGGTCTGGGCTGGCTGACGGCGCTGGCCGGCTCGGTCAAGATCATCAACTGGCTGACAGTGCCCACCGCGGCCGCCAACCTCATCAATGCCATTGGCGGCCTGCTTTTTCCGGTCAATTTCTACGCTGTGCTCGAGGTCGCCCGCATCATCGGCATCCTCACCATCGTCATCGCGTTGCCGTTGCTGTGGTGGCGCTACCGGCACACCGACCGCGAAGCCCTGACCGGTATCACCCTGGCCATGGTGGTGGTCGTGCTGTTCGTACCGGCCGCGCTGCCCTGGTACTACACCTGGCCGCTGGCGGTGGCCGCCGCGCTGATCCAGACCCGGCCGGCCATCGCCGCAGTCGCCGGATTCTCCACCTGGATCATGGTGATGTGGAAACCCGATGGGGCGCACGGCATGTACTCGTGGGCCCATGTCCTTCTCACCACGGCGTGCGCCGTGGTGGCGTGGTACTCGCTCTACCGCGCACCCGAGGCGCCGGCTGAGGCCGAGGCTCAGAACCAGCCGTCAGTAGGCTAGCGCCTGCGCGCGGCGCAGCACCTCGCGTGCCTGGTGGGAATGCAGTGCGTCGACCGGCCGGGCATTGGGCACCCGCTCGGCGCTGCCGTCGGTGGTGACCGTCAGCGATTCGTCCGGGGTGAACAACCAGCGCACGATCTCGGTGTCGTGGTAGCCGCCGTCACGCAGGACGACCAGCAGTCCGGGCAGCGGCTTGACCACATGGCCGTTGTCATCGAAGAAGAGCTTCGGCACCACCAGGACACGGTTGCGGCGCACCGCGATCAGCTGTCCGTCGCGCAGCTGTTGGTGCACCTTGGTGACCGGAATGCCGAGCAAATCCGACACCGTCGGTAGGTCGTAGACGGCCTCGTCGGGGTCCAATACGTCATCGGCCGCTGGAATACTGCTCACCGCACTGATTCTAGGGCCACGGCCGCAACTCGTAACATGTGTCCGGTGGAGCAGCAATCGGATCCACTCGTCGGCGCCATGCTCGACGGGCGCTATCGCGTGGACACGCCCATCGCCACCGGTGGCATGTCCACGGTCTACCGTGGCCTCGACGTCCGTCTGGACCGTCCCGTGGCGCTGAAGGTGATGGACTCCCGCTACAGCGGTGACAGCCATTTCCTGACCAGGTTCGGCCGCGAGGCCAAGGCCGTGGCCCGGTTGAAGGATCCCGGTTTGGTGGCGGTCTACGACCAGGGCGGAGGAGGCCCTGGTGGTCAGCCGCCGTTCCTGGTGATGGAACTGATCGAGGGCGGCACACTTCGCGAACTGCTGGCCGAACGCGGCCCCATGCCCCCGCACGCGGTCGCCGCCGTCCTGGCACCGGTGCTCGGCGGCCTCGCGGTGGCCCACCGGGCCGGGCTGGTGCACCGCGATATCAAGCCCGAGAACGTGCTGATTTCCGATGACGGCGAGGTGAAGATCGCCGACTTCGGTCTGGTGCGTGCCGTCGCCGAGGCCAAGATCACATCGACCAGCGTGATCCTTGGCACGGCCGCCTACCTGTCCCCCGAGCAGGTCAGCACCGGCGATGCCGACCCACGCAGCGATGTGTACGCCGTCGGCATCCTCACCTACGAACTGCTCACCGGCGCCACGCCGTTCACCGGCGACTCGGCACTCACGGTGGCCTACCAGCGCATGGACAATGACGTGCCCGCACCCAGTTCGGTAATCGCTGGGGTGCCAACACAATTCGACCGGCTCGTGCGCCGGGCCACCGCACGCGACGCGGGGCAGCGATTCGCCGACGCCAACGACATGCGGGCCGAACTGCTCCAGATCGTCGACGACCTCGGCCTGCCCGCGTTCCGGGTGCCCGCACCGCAGTATTCGGCGCAGCACCTGGCCGCCACCCGCGTGCATGATCTCGGGGAACCTGACGGTGCCGGTGTCGAGGCCACCACGCTCGTGACGGCCGCACCGACCTCCCCGCCGGCACCCCCGGTGGCCCCTGCGCCGCGCCAGCCCACTCGTGAGATCACCCGGGACCAGCACGACTGGGCACCGGTCCCAGCCGATCCCGCTGAATACTCTCTCGGCGCAGGCCAATTCGCCGGTATCGAGCTGAGCGAGTTCTACTGGGCCCGCCAGCGCGCCAAACGGGTGCTCGCATTCTGGGTGATCGCGATACTCACGTTGACCGGCCTGGTCGCGGCCGCAGCCTGGACGCTCGGCAGCAACGTCGGCGCGCTGTTCTAGCCGGCCGATCCGCCCGAAATCGCGCTAGCTGCGCAGCATCTCGGCGACGAGGAACGCCAGCTCCAGGCTCTGCTGGGTGTTGAGCCGCGGATCGCATGCGGTCTCGTAACGGCCGGCCAGGTCGTCATCGGAGATGTCCTGCGCCCCACCGAGACATTCGGTGACGTTCTCGCCGGTGATCTCGACGTGGATGCCGCCGGGGTGGGTGCCCAGCGCGTGATGCACCTCGAAGAACCCCTGCACCTCGTCGACGATGCGATCGAAGTGACGGGTCTTGTACCCGGTCGAGGACTCGTGGGTGTTGCCGTGCATGGGGTCGCACTGCCAGATCACCTGATGGCCCGTCGCCTGGACCTTCTCGATGATCGGCGGCAGTAGGTCGCGGACCTTGTTGTTGCCCATCCGCGTCACGAGCGTCAGCCGGCCCGGCTCGTTGTTGGGATCCAGCCGCTCGACGTACTCGACGGCGAGTTCGGGCGTCGTCGTCGGCCCCAGCTTGATGCCGATCGGGTTGGCGATCACCTCGGCCAACGCCACGTGGGCGCCGTCGAGCTGACGCGTCCGTTCGCCGATCCACAGGTAGTGCGCCGACTGGTCGTACAGCTTGGCCGGTCCGTCCGGGTTCTCGGCCGGGTCGGACAGCCGCAGCATCGCGCGCTCGTAATCGATCACCAGCGCCTCGTGGCTGGCGAAGATCTCGGCGGTCTGCAGATTGCGGTCGGCCACCCCACACGCGGACATGAACTTCAGGCCCCGGTCGATCTCCCCGGCCAACGCCTCGTAGCGGGCGCCCGCGGGCGAGGTCCGGACGAATTCACGGTTCCAGTCGTGCACCAGGTGCAGAGATGCCAATCCGGACGAGGTCAGCGCGCGGACCAGGTTCATCGCGGCGCTGGCGTTGGCGTAGGCGCGCACCAGCCGCGACGGATCGTGCTCACGGACCGAGGCGTCGGGAGCGAAGCCGTTGACCATGTCACCGCGGTAGGACCTCAGTCCCAGCGCGTCGAGATCCGACGACCGCGGCTTGGCGTACTGGCCCGCGATACGCGCCACCTTCACCACCGGCATGCTGGCGCCGTAGGTCAACACCACAGCCATCTGCAGCAGCGTGCGAATGTTCGCCCGGATGTGCGGCTCGGTGTTGTCGACGAAGGTCTCGGCACAGTCACCGCCCTGCAGCAGGAACGCCTTGCCCTGCGCGACGTCGGACAGCAGGCCCTTCAGCTTCTCGATTTCCGAGGGCACGGTGACCGGCGGCACGCTCTCCAGCACGGTGCGCATGGCCTTGGCCGCCTCGGGGTCCCAGCTGGGTTGCTGGACGGCCGGCTTGGCCAGCGCCACATCGAGCCGTTGACGCAGCTCGTCGGTCAGCGGAGGAAGTGGCGGCAGCTGGTCGATGGGGATGTCGACGGTCCAGTTCACCCGTTCATGGTAGCCGCCGGTGAACGGCGGTTTTCAGGGCTGTGTTATGCCACGATCTCGCGCGGGTGTGAGGTCCACACCCGTCATCAGCTGGAACCGGTGCAGGTTGTGCCGCGCGTCGACCAGCGCATCGTGCGCTTCGGTCGGCCGGGCGGGCATCCGCGGCGATCCGCGCTCCTCCCAGAACTGGCGCAGCTCACGGGTGAACCGCGGCATCGCCGGAGGCAGATCGGTCATCGGGCCCCACAGCTGGCACAGCACCACATGGTCGTAAGCGCCGACCCAGGCCCACAACTCGATCGGCTCGTCGCCGTCGATGTCGAAGAAGTCCTCCAGCTCCGACCGGATCTGCCGGCGTGATCGCCACAGCTGCGAGGACGGAGACGGAAGTTTGGGCAGCACGTGCTTGCGCACCCAGCGACCCGCCCGGTCCGGATTGAACTCTGTCGAGATCGCGTAGTACTCGCGGCCGTCCTCGGCGGCCACGCCGATCGAGATCAGCTCGATGGTGCGACCGTCGTCGATGAACTCGGTGTCATAGAAGTAGCGCATCAGGCGATCTGCTCTGTCTTCGCGGCCGGCGATGTGATCGGGGCCGGGGCCGCATGGATCTCCCGGTCGAGCTGCGCGTCGACAGCGGCGTCGTCAGGGATCTTCGGCATGCCGGTGATCGCATCCTGCAACCACAGCTTGGCCTGCACGACGGGCCGGCGCAGCCAGCGCTCCCGTTCCAGCGCACGGTGCATCTTGCGGGGGCGGCTGGTGTAGCGCCAGCGCGCCCACGGCGCATGCGGCCGCGACAGCCGCACCGCCCCGACGAACAACAACGGGGTTATGAACATGCCCACCAATCCAGTCCACACCTTGCCTTTGAGCAGGACGACGACCGCCAGCGCCAGGGTCAGCACCGCCACCGCGACCACGAATGCGCGCACGGCCAGAGACTGGTCCTCGCGCCAGATACCGATATCAAAGAATGACAGCGGGTTAAAACCCAGGATCAGCAGCCCCGCCACCGCCACCGCGGCGAACACCGCATCCACCGAGGTGCGGCCGTCCTCGGCCCAGTACACATCCGACAGGTGCAGGATCAGCGCGAACTCGTCGAGCACCAGGGCCGCGCCGATGCCGAAGAACACCGCGGCCGCGGTGAACTCCGGTACCCCGCCGTTGACCGCGAGCGTCACCATCGTCACCCCCGACACCATCACCAACACCACGCCGATCACCATGTGGTGGATGTGCACCGAACCGTGGCCCATGTTGCGGGGCTGCCACCACCTGGGCGGTCGTTCGCTGCCGGCGTTCCTGCGGATGTAACGCACCACGATGCGGGTCACGAAGAAGGTGAGGATGAACGCCACCAGGCAGCACAGCAGCGGCAGGCGATCGCGCGTGAGGAAATCGAGGTGAACGGTCGCGTGCACGCACAGAGAACTTACGCCGACCTGCGCGCGTCGCGAGTGCGGATGCGCCCACACGGGGTTGCCCCCGATAGTCTGTTGAGGACATGAGTAAGCGGCAGTCGCCCGGCGGGGCTGGTTGGGCACCGACGATCGGGTGGCGGCTTTTTCAGTTGCTCACAGTGGCCGGGTTGATCCTGGTCGGCTGGCGGCTACTGGGCAACGTGCCTTATCGCATCGACATCGACGTGTACCGGATGGGCGGACGGGCCTGGTTGGACAACCAGGCGCTGTACGCCGACGGCGCGATTTTCCACACCCAGGGCGGCCTCGACCTGCCGTTCACCTATCCCCCGCTCGCGGCGATCATGTTCGCGCCGTTCGCCTGGCTGTCGTTGCCCGCAGCGAGTGTGGCGATCACCGCCACCACGCTGGCGCTCCTGGTCGTCTCGATCGTCATCGTGCTCACCCGGCTGAACGTGTGGCCGGAGACCACGATCACCTCGGAGCCGGCCTGGCTGCGTCGCTGCTGGCTGGCGACCGCGCTGGTGGTGCCGGCGGTCTTCTGGCTGGAGCCGATCCGGTCGAACTTCGAGTTCGGCCAGATCAACGTGGTGCTGATGACGCTAGTGGTCGCCGATTGCGTACCGCGCCGGACGCCGTGGCCACGCGGTGTGCTGCTGGGCCTGGCGATCGCCCTCAAGCTCACTCCCGCGGTCTTCCTTCTGTACTTCCTGCTGCGCCGCGACGTCCACACTCTGCTGCGGACCGCCGCGGCCGCAGTGGTGGCGACCATCGCCGGATTCGTGCTGGCCTGGACCGACTCGATCGAGTACTGGACCGAGACGGTGCGCAACACCGACCGGATCGGGACTGCCACGCTCAACACCAACCAGAACATCGCGGGCACGCTGGCCCGGCTCGGCCTGTCCGAGGGGCCGCGGTTCCTGTTGTGGGTGGCCCTCTGCTTCGCGGTGCTGGCCCTGACGGTCTGGGCGGCCCGGCGGGTCCTGCGCTCCGGAACCGATGAGGCCCCTGTGGTCGCACTGATCTGTGTGGCGATGTTCGGCCTGGTGGTGTCGCCCGTGTCGTGGTCGCATCACTGGGTCTGGTCACTGCCCACCCTGTTGGTGACCGGTGTGCTCGCCTACCGGATGCGCCAGACGCACCTGGCGTCGCTGTATCTGGCCGCGGTGACGGTGATCGGCCTGGCCTTGATGGTGTGGACGCCCATCGCGCTGTTGACCCCCCATCACGAGACCGCGGCGTCGGTGGTGCGGCAGCTGGCCGGCGATTCCTACCTGTGGTGGGCGCTGGCGGTCATCGTCGTCATCGGCGCCGTGTCGACTTCCAAGGCCGCCAACACGACCCCGGTGACCGCTACCCCGCTGGTGCCGCTCAGCGGCGGCGAAACGTCCTAACCCGCTGCGGCGTGCGGCAGCCGGGACGCGGGCTTGCTCGCGTCGACCGACTGGCCGTTGGTCTGCTGGGCGCTCTCTTTGATCGCGGCCGCGTAGATGTCGACGTACTCCTGGCCGGACAGGTCCATCAGGTCGTACATCACCTCGTCGATCACCGCGCGCTCGATGAAGCGGTTACCTGCCAGGCCGTCGAACCGGCTGAAGTCCATGGGCTTGCCGAACCTGACCTCGACCCGGCCGAACCGCAGCCCCTTCGACCCCGGCGGGTTGACGACGTCGGTGCCGACCATGGCCACCGGGATCACCGGCACACCGGTCTCCAGGGCCAACCTGGCCAATCCGGTCTTGCCCTTGTAGAGGCGGCCGTCCGGTGAGCGGGTGCCCTCGGGGTACATGCCGAGCAGCTTGCCCTCGCCCAGGATGCGCTTGGCGGTGGTCAGAGCCGCCTGCGCCGAATCCGCGTCGGTGCGGTCGATCGGCACCTGGCCGACGACGGTGTAGAACCAGGCCAGGAACCGGCCCTTGATCCCGGTACCGGTGAAGTACTCCTGTTTGGCCAGGAAGGTGATGCGGCGGCTGACCACCAGCGGCAGGTAGAAACTATCCATCACCGCCAGGTGATTACTGGCCAGGATCGCCGGACCGTCGGTCGGAACATGTTCCAGCCCAGTGATTTTGGGCCGGCCGAGGACGGCCAGCACGGGGCCCAACAGGATGTACTTGAACAGCCAATACCACATGGACCCTCCACCTTGTGCGCACCGCGCAATGCTCTGCGACAACTGTACCCAGGCCATGTTGTGGCTACCACAGCAAGCCCTGGATGCCTGCTGAGTCTCAGCGACGCCTCAGTCTTCGACCGTGACCGGGATGTGCTGGTAGCGACCGGGAGGAGGCGGCGGCGGGTAATCGTCCGGCGGCGGTGCGTCCGGCCCACCGTCAGGTGGCGGGCTATCTCCGCCGGGACCGCTATCCCCACCACTGCCGGACCCATCGGCTCGGCCATCGTCCAAAAGCGCGCGGATCACCGTCAGCAGAGCCACACTGTGCTCGGCGATCACCGACAGCAGCGGATGCTGCTCACCGTTTACTGCCGCGGCCAGTGCACACACGGGGCACCACACCTGCTGGCACTTGCCCGGGCTGTCGCCGGCCGACGCCGCGAAACTGGCCGCAGCCAACCGCACCGCCGGATCCAGCCGATCCAGAATGTCCTGCGCCAATTGCCGCAGCTCCGAACCCAGCTCGGGATGAGACCCCGTCATGCCGGCCACACCTCCGGATTCGGACGAAAACGTACCGTCAGCTCGCTACCCCGCAGTTGCGCGTCTGTCACGATGCACCGACGCAGGACAGAGGCCAACCGCACCCGGCGCCGCATTCCCGCGACACCGATGATCAAGTCATCATCTACGCGACCGAGCGTGAGGCCGGCCGAATCGATCTGCGGCAACTCTAGCCGCATTCGGTACACAGCTTCGAGTCCAGACCCCGACTCGCGGTCGACGATGGGACGCAGCGGACCCGGAGGCGGCGACCCGTCACGCCGTCGCGCACTGTCGATCAGCTCCCCCAACGCCTTGGCGCCGATCGGTTCCCCCGGCACGTGCGGCACGAGCACCAGCTGCACATCGCCGATCGCGGCATCGAGTTCGTCGAGCACCGTCTGCTGCTCGGCGATCCGCTCGGTGTACCAGTCGAACGCCGGGTGCGCCGGAAGATTCTGGTACTCGAACGAATCATCCTGCACCAAAATCTGATTGACGATGATCTCGGCGACCTCGACGCCCATCAGGGCAAGCGATCCCAGGGTTCTCGAGGCCTCGGCCGCCACCACCCGCTCGGGGGTGAGCACCAGATGCGCACTCACCCGGGACCCGTCGGTGAGCAAGGTGCCGAGCCGGCGGATACCGGAGTCGACGCGTTCGATCAGGGTCACGATGGCCGCACTCACCGCATCCTGGGAGCCCGACAGCCGGCGGTGCCGCGGCCAGGCCCGCTCCAGGTACAGGCCGAAGGTCTCCGGAAGCGTCAGCATCCGCAGGGCATCGGCGGTCGAGGCGCAGTCCACCACCACGTGATCCCAACGCCCGGATTCGGCGAGCTCGCCCACCTCGTGCAGCCCGAGCACTTCCTGGATGCCCGGTAGCGCCGAAAGTTCTTCGGGGGCAACATCTCCCAGATCAGACTCGGGGAAACGGGCCGCCAGCGGGCCGGCCGTCTCGACCCAGCGCGCGCCGAGCAGGGCCAGGGTGTCGAGTGCGAGCGCGTCCAGGACACCGCCCGCGTCGGTCAGTCCGGTTTCAAGATCGCTGAGCACCCGGGTAGGGGCCCGCTGACCTGTGGGAGCGAGCGTGATCCCGAGGACGTCGCCCGTGGAATGGGCCTGATCGGTGGACACGATCAGCACCCGCCGGCCGGACGCGGCGTCGCGAACCGCGGTGGCTGCCGCCAGCGTCGACTTACCTACTCCGCCCTTGCCGACGAACAGGCTGATCCTCGCAGGAGTCGAGGACGTCACTCAGCCTCGGCACGTTTCTTGAGGTCTTTGAGCGCGGTGTCGGTGAGCCTGCGCTCAGCCTTGCGCTTGAGCAGCCCGATCATCGGGATGACGAGGTCGACCGACAACTCATAGGTGACCTCCGTGCCGGATCCCTTGGGCGCCAACCGGTATGCCCCCTCCAGCGACCGCAGCAGCGAACTGGACACCAGCGACCAGGTCACCGAGGTGCGATCCGCGGGCCACACGTAGGTCAGCACCATCGTGTCCTTGAGCACCGCGGCGTCGAGCACCAGCCTGGCGGTCTTGGGATTGCCCTGCGCGTCGGCCTCCAGGACCTCGGCTTCCTTGTATTCGGCGACCCATTCCGGATACGAGGCGATATCGGCGATGACATCCATCACCGTCACCGGGTCGGCGTCGATGTAGATGGTCTGTGTCGTTTTGTCGGCCACCGCATCGCCCTATCTCCCCGCACGCGGGGGTCCCCTACTTCCCCCGCCCCGCGGGGGTGCCCTGGCTCTCGCCGAGAAATCTACCCTCCCGCAGATAGACCCGGTCAAACATGCCAGAGGTCAGGCCAGTCGGGACACCCCGACAGGGCGAGCCGACTCCAACCGCTGCTTGATGCCGAAGGACATCGCCTTGCCCGCCACCCGGCGTTCGTGGTTCATCTTTGCCAGATCCATCTCGGCCAACTGCTTGGCCGTGGCGCCGGACGGTTCGGCGTGCAGGAAGTAATGCAGCACCACACCATCCATCACCTCCTCCAGCCAGACCTCCATCGTGCCGGTCAACGCACCGGTCACATTCCAGCGGTGGCCCTTGTCGGCGCGGTCCTCGACGACCTTGAGCACCAGGTCGGGCCACCACCGCCGCCAGCTGACGGGATCGGCGACCGCGGCGCCCACGGCGACCGGATCGGCGCAGACGAATGTCTCGTCGGCGATCTGAATGCTGTTCATCGCGGACTAGCTTCACATATGCGTGATCGCCTGCCTACCGGGGCCGACTAGGCTGACGCGCAAAGCCGGTACCACAAGCCTGGAGGGCAAGATCGTGCCTGAGTTCATGCGGGAGTACAGCGTGCCCGCGTCATTTGCCGTCGACGAGCACGACAGCATCGTCAGCTCGGTATCCGCGCACGCGGCAGACAACCCCGACCACGTCATCTTCCGGCGCCTGGTCGACGGCGCCTGGACCAACGTGACCTGCGCCGAAGCGGCCGACCAGATTCGTTCGGTCGCCCTGGGCCTGATCGCCGAGGGAATCCAGCCCGGTGATCGCGTGGCGATCCTGTCGGCCACCCGCTACGAGTGGCCGATCATCGACTTCGCGATCCTGTCGGTCGGCGCGGTGACCGTGCCGATCTACGAGACCTCCTCTGCCGAA
Source organism: Mycolicibacterium nivoides (assembly GCF_003855255.1). Classification (NCBI taxonomy): domain Bacteria; kingdom Bacillati; phylum Actinomycetota; class Actinomycetes; order Mycobacteriales; family Mycobacteriaceae; genus Mycobacterium; species Mycolicibacterium nivoides. Next base: position 1,839,289 of record NZ_CP034072.1, read on the forward strand.
CAGGTGCGGTTCGTCCTCGACAACTCCGCGGCGCGCATCATCTTCGCCGAGACCGACGGCCACGCCGAGACCGTGGAACAGCTCCGCGGCCAGCTGCCCGAGCTGCGCAAGGTGCTGCGGATCGATGGCACCGGCACGCCCGCGCTGGAAGCCATGGCCGAAGCCGGTAAGTCAACCGACGCCGCCGAACTCGACAAGCGGCTGGCCGGAATCCGTTCGGCCGACCCGGCGACCCTGATCTACACCTCCGGAACCACCGGTCAGCCCAAGGGCTGCCAGCTGACCCACTCGAACCTGCTCTACGAGATCCGGGGAGCCAAGGCGTGCTTCCCCACTGAGCTGGCCCCGGGTGAGCGGATGCTGGTGTTCCTGCCGCTGGCCCACGTGCTGGCCCGGGCCATCACCATCGCGGCCTTCACCAACAAGGTCACCCTCGGCTTCACCAGCGACATCAAGAACCTGGTTCCGACGTTCGGCGTGTTCAAGCCGACGCTCGTTGTCTCCGTGCCCCGCGTGTTCGAGAAGGTCTACAACACCGCCGAGCAGAACGCCCGCAACGACGGCAAGGGCAAGATCTTCTCGATCGCCGCCGACACCGCGATCGAGTGGAGTAAAGCTCAGGACACCGGTGGCGCCGGCCTGCTGCTGCGCGCCAAGCATGCGCTGTTCGACAAGCTGGTCTACGGCAAGTTGCGGGCGGCCCTCGGCGGTGAATGCCGGGCGGCCATCTCCGGCGGCGCACCGCTGGGTGCACGGCTGGGCCACTTCTATCGCGGTGTGGGGCTGAGCATCTACGAGGGCTACGGCCTCACCGAGACCAGTGCGGCCATCACCGTGAACCGGGTCAACGACCTCAAGGTCGGCTCGGTCGGCAAGCTGATGCCGGGCAACAGCATGCGTATCGCCGAGGACGGCGAGCTGCTGGTCAAGGGCGGTGTGGTGTTCAGCGGCTATTGGGGCAACGAGTCCGAGACCAACGCGGTGTTCTCCGACGGCTGGTTCCACACCGGTGATCTGGGTGCCATCGACGACGACGGCTTCCTGACCATCGTCGGGCGCAAGAAGGAGATCATCGTCACCGCGGGCGGCAAGAACGTCGCACCCGCGCTGCTCGAGGATCGGCTGCGGGCCCACCCGTTGATCAGCCAGGCCATGGCCGTGGGTGATCAGCAGCCGTTCGTCGCCGCGCTGATCACCATCGACCCGGAGGCGTTCCCCGGGTGGAAGCAGCGCAACGGGAAGGACGCCGGCGCCTCGGTCGGCGATCTGTCCGACGACCCGGACCTGCTGGCCGAGATCGACCTGGCGGTCAAGGAGGCCAATCAGGCGGTGTCGCATGCCGAGTCGATCCGCAAGTTCCGGATCCTGCCCGTCGATTTCACCGAGGACACCGGTGAACTGACCCCGACCCTGAAGGTCAAGCGCAAGGTGGTGGCCGAGAAGTTCGCCACCGACATCGCGGCGCTCTACGGCTGATCCCGCGGGCTCAGCCCGAGAGCAGCCCGGTCAGCCGGGCGCCCTGCGAGCGCCACTGCCAGTTCTCGACTGCCCAGTGGCGTCCTGCCACCCCCATCGCGGCAGCGCGGCCGGGATCGGCCAGCACGTCGCCCACGGCCGTCGCCACCGCTGCCACATCGGTGCCGTCCACCACGGTGCCGGTGTGGCCGTCCAGCACGGTTTCCGGTGCACCGCCCGAGGTTCCGGCGATCACCGGCACGCCGCAGGCCGAGGCCTCCAGGTAGACGATGCCGAGTCCCTCGACGTCCAGACCCGCCCCTCGGGTACGGCACGGCATGGCGAACACGTCCGCCATCGCATGGTGGGCGGGCAGCTCCGCCGCGGGCACCGCACCGGTGAAGGTGACGTCGGCGGCCACATCGTGCGTGTGCGCGAGTTGTTGCAGGCTCTGTAGATACGGTCCTCCGCCGACGATGACCAACGCCGCATCGGGAACGCGGCGCCGGATGGCGGGCCAGGCACGGATGAGCATGTCCTGGCCCTTGCGCGGCACCAGCCGGGACAGGCACACCACCACCGGGCGCTGCCCCAGCCCGTAGCGAGCACGCAACTCGGCCCGGGCCACCGCATCTGGCACGAAACGGTCGGTGTCGACCCCCGGCGGCAGATGCTCCAGCGCCGCGCAGGGACCGAACGCCGAGGCGAACCTGCCGCGGGTGTAGCGGCTGATGAACGTCACGACGTCGGCGTCATCTCCGATGCGGCGCAATGCGCTGCGCGCCACCGGCAGCATCGACCAGCCGACCTCGTGGCCATGGGTGCTCGCCACGACGCGCCTGGCACCGGCTCGCCGGGCCAGCGGGCCCAGCAATGCCAGCGGCGCGGCCGCCCCGAACCACACCGTCTCGATGTCGTTCTCGGCGATCAACCGCTGCATGCGGGCCGCCACGGTCGGCTCGGGCACCATCAGCGAAGTGGGATGCCGCACCACGCGGTACCCGGCGGCGGCATCGTAGTCAGCGCTGCCCTTCCATTTCGGCGCGTACACCGTGAGCTCGTGCGAGCCGGCACGCACCAACTCACCGACGAACGCCTCCAGGTACGACTGGATACCGCCGCGACGCGGTGGAAAGTCGTTGGTGACCAACAAAACCCGCGTCATCGCGGCTGACTGTCCTTGCGCGATCCGGCTGCGCTCCGTGTGCTCCCCATCGGCGACAGGCTATCCGGTCAGCCAGTGCCGCCAACCGGCAACCACTGCGTCGAGGTCGGCGCCCAGCGTCTCCCGTACCGCGGTGGCCACATCCGGGTGACCGGCTCCGCAGGTGCGCAGGTACAGCTCACGCAGCTTCGGAACCCCGTAGGCGTCGGCCACGTAGCGGCTGAACCACCACGCCCGGTCGTAGGCCAGACTGCGGGCGGCACCGGGGGTGTCGAGGTCCGCATCGGTGGGCAGCTGGGCCAACTCCGCGGCCTGCGCCGGTGCAGCTGTGGGCGGCCGGCCGACGTAATCGGCCACGCCTTCGGTGAGCCAGCGCGGTGCATCGGCCGCGGTCGCCGACCGGGCGGCGTAATGGAACAGCTCGTGGCGCAACACAATTCGCAACGCGGCCGGGCTCATGTCGGCGGCGCCGGGGGCGAACATGATCCGCTGCGCGGTGGTGGTCGCGGCGATGTCGGGGGCTCCTCCGGCCAGCACCCGGAACTGTTGATCGGACCCCGCGACCGCGATCTCGATGTTTTGCGGCCAGTCCGGACCCCAGAATGCGGTCACCGTGGCGGCCGCCTCACCGAGTTCGGGGCCGAGGCGGTTCAGCAGGGCCTGCGACTGCGGTCCGCCCAGGGCCAGCAGCCGGGCGGTCCGCCCGTCGGGCAGCACCAGCACGGTGACCGGGTCAGGTTGTGGGACGGCAGGTACACCGGAGATGTTCGACGACGCGGCCGGAGGCGGTGACGGACGTGGGACCGGCGAGGATCTCCACAACAGCGCCATTGCCAGCGCCAGCTCGACCAGGAGTACCGCCACCAGCAGACGCCGGTAAGGCGTCAGGGTGAAACCCGCCCCACTGTCGGGGCGCTCAATACCGACGGACTTCTCAGTAACGACGGACGTTGTAGATCGGCGCATTGTTGACCGGGGCGACCCGAACCGGGGTGCCGTAGGTCGACGCGTGCACCATCATTCCGTCGCCGATGTAGATGCCCACGTGGGAGGCGTCGGAGTAGTACGTCACCACATCGCCGGGCTGCATCGAGTCAGCCGAGACCGGCTGGCCGCCGCGGGCCATGGCCTGGCTCGAGTGCGGCAGCGAGATGCCGGCGTGCTGGAACGCCCACATCACCAGGCCGGAGCAGTCGAAGGAGCTGGGACCGGCCGCACCCCAGGAGTACGGCGAGCCGATCCGGCTCAGCGCTGCCTGGATGACGGTGCCGGAATGGCCACCGCCCCCATCCGGGAGGGCGCCCTCCGGCGGGGCGACATCGCCGGGCGGAATCCCGTTCGGCGGGTCAGCCAAAATAGCGGGGTCCTGCGCCGGCGGCAACGCCTCGGGCGCGGGCACCGGCGGGGTCGGCGGCAGCGCCGTCATAGCTTCCCGCTGGGCCGGGCTCAGCGCCTGGTACTGCGACTTGACGATCGCGATCTGTACCTGGAGCTGGCTTTGCTTGGATTGCAGGTCGGCGCGCACCGCGGCTGCCTGCTCTGCGGCGGTCTTGGCGTCGGCGGCCGATTTCGCCGACTCCTTCTCGGCCAACGCGGCCTTTTCGCCCACCGAACGGAAGCTCTTCATCTGCGCCGACATCTCGGTCGCCATCACCCGCTGCACCGCGAGTTGCTCGATCAGCTGCTGCGGCGAGCCTGCCGTCAGGATCGCGTCCACACCGGAGGTGCGACCCCCCATGTACTGGGCGGCAGCTACTTTGTTCACCGAAGTCTGAAAGATTGCCAGCTGCGACTTGGCGTCATCGACGGCCGCGGTGTCGTCAGCATGCTTCTTCTCCGCACTCTCCTGTGCGGCAAGCTTGTTGTTCAGATCCAGCTGCGCGGAGTGCATCGCCTCGGTGGTCTGCTCGGCCTGCCGGGACAGCTCATTGAGCTTTGCCAGGGCATCATCGCCGGGATCGGCCTGCGAACTCACCGCCAGGAACCCTGGTATCAAGATCAAGCCCGCTATTGCACCCGCAATGGATCGCTTGACACGACTTGTGGGCCGGTGCGCGCGCTCGTGCCTCAAGTTTTTGTCCTCACAACTGGCGATGGCGAGCCGCCTCGAACTGCTCTTAGGTCTCAGATAGGTTACGAAACGGCATCGGGCTTGTCCAACAGAAGGTGCAAATTTAACAGCCCACCCGGAATATTTTCCTGTGCACGAAGCGTCGCGTGTCGTCAGGCGACTCCGGATCTGCCGTTCCGGTGAATCGGCACGAGTCGCAGTCGTGGAGCAAGGCCCACGTCAGCGAGCACTTCCAACGCCTGACGCTCGTCATCCAGCAAAGTTTCCGGGATGCCGAGCAACACGCTGACGACGCAGTCCTGACACCCGGGCCCGCGTACCGCGCAATCGTCGCAGTCGATGGTCACGCTGCCGGTGTCCGGCTCGTCGGGGCAGGGTTCGTCGGCATAGGACCAGTTGTCCCGCCACACTCCGCTCATCTTGACCGTCCTCTCGATCGGTGTTGCGCGCACCGTATCGCCGCGTACCGACAAGACCCGGCGAGCCCGGGCGTGGCGACCCGAGGTTGTCGGTGCCGGTACCTACCGTCATCGCCATGGGCCAGCGCAACATCGCCGACTCCGAGCAGCTGGCCTTCGGCTTCGGCGCACAGGACGGGGCCCTGGACGCCGTCTCGCTCGCCGACACCACTTTCGTGGTGGTGGACCTGGAGACCACCGGGGGCCGGGCCACCGCGAAGGCGCCGGGCGACGGCTACGACGCCATCACCGAGATCGGCGCGGTCAAGATTCGCGGCGGCGAGATACTCGGCGAGCTGGCCACCCTCGTCGATCCCGGCCGCGCCATCCCACCGCAGATCGTCGAGCTCACCGGCATCACCACGGCGATGGTGCGCGACGCGCCGAAGATCGACAGCGTCCTGCCCGCGTTCCTCGAATTCTCGCGGGGCGCGGTACTGGTCGCCCACAACGCCGGGTTCGACATCGGGTTCCTGCGCGCGGCCGCGCAGCGGGCGGAGCTCGGATGGCCCCGGCCGCCGGTGCTGTGCACGGTGAAACTCGCCCGGCGCGTGCTGACCCGGGACGAGGCGCCCAGCGTGAAGCTGTCCGCACTGGCCCGGCTGTTCGGTGCATCCACCACACCCACGCACCGCGCCCTCGACGACGCCCGCGCCACCGTCGACGTCCTGCACGGCCTGATCGAGCGGGTCGGCAACCAGGGCATCCACACCTTCGCCGATCTCAAGAACTACCTGCCCGACGTCACGCCGGCCCAGCGCCGCAACCGCTCACTGGCCGACCGGCTGCCGAACCGGCCGGGCGTCTACCTCTTTCGCGGCCCCTCCGACGAGGTGCTCTACGTCGGCACTGCGGTCGATCTGCGGCGGCGGGTCCGGCAGTACTTCACCGGCGCAGACCCTCGGGCGCGGATGAAGGAGATGGCCTCGCTGGCGCGCGTCGTCGACCATGTCGAGTGCGCCCACGATCTGGAGGCCGGGGTGCGTGAGCTGCGACTGCTCGCGGCCCACGCACCGCCGTACAACCGGCGGTCCAAGTCCCCACAGCGATGGTGGTGGGTCGCCCTCACCGACGAGGCCTTCCCGAGGTTTTCGGTGGTGCGAAACCCCGGTCGCCGCACCGCTTTCGGCCCGTTTTCGGCCCGGGCCGACGCCGTACAGTCGGCCATCCTGCTGGCCCGGTTCACCGGCGTGCGGACCTGCACGGCCCGCTTCGGCGCGGCCGCCATCCACCGCTGCCCCGAAATGGAACTGTCCCCGTGCCCGGCCCCGCAGGACATCGGGGCCGCGCCGTACGCGGCCGCCGTGCAACGTGCCACCGCGCTGATCGACGGCACCGACCACACCGGCCTGGCGGCGGCATTGGCCCATATCGGCGAACTGGCGGCGGCCCGCCGCTACGAGACCGCCGCCAGGATGCGCGATCACGCCGCGGTGGCCATCGAGGCGCTGTGGCGAGGGCAGCGGTTGCGCGCCCTGGCCGATCTGCCCGAACTCGTGGCCGCACGCGGGGACGGCAACGGCGGCTGGCATTTCGCGGTGATCCGCCACGGCCAGTTGGCCGGGGCGGGCACGGCCAAGCGCGGCGTGCCGCCGATGCCGGTGGTCGACGCGATCTGCGCGGCCGCACAGGTAATCCTGCCCACCGCAACGCCTTTGGGCGGCGCGCTGGTGGAGGAGACGGCGCTCGTCGCCCGCTGGCTGGCCGCACCCGGAGTACGCATCGTGCGTACCGACGGCCCGGACGGGGACGCCGGCACCGGCTACACGACGCCGATCGGGGCGGCGGGCCGCTATGCGCAGTGGGCCGCCACGGCCCGCTCGGCCCGACTGGCCGCGGCCCAGCAGCAGAACTCAGAACTGGAGGCTGAACCGCACCCAACGCGCGAGCAGTTGTTCGGCCGCACCCGAGTCGATGGCCTCGGTGGCCCGCGCCAGACCGGCCTCCCACGCCGGCACCCACTTGGCGTCGCTGGCTAGCCCGGCATGCGCGACCATCGCGCCTGCCGCGTTGAGCACCACCGCGTCACGCACCGGCCCCTTGGCCCCGCCCAGCACCGCGCGTGCCTCGGCGGCGTTGGCGGTGGCGTCACCGCCGACCAACTCACTGATGTCGGCACGCTTGAAGCCGAAGGCAGCGGGATCGAACTTCAGCCGGTCCACCGTGCCGGCCTGCACGCGCCAGATGGTGCTGGTGGTCGTGGTGGTCAGCTCGTCGAGGCCGTCGTCGCCGTGCACCACCAGGACACTGGAGCCGCGGGCCGCGTACACCCCGGCCATCACCTCGGCCAGGTCGTCGAACGCGCAGCCGATCAGCCCGGCCCGGGGCGCGGCCGGATTGGTCAGCGGTCCAAGCAGATTGAAAACGGTCGGAACGCCGATCTCCCGGCGCACCACCGAGGCGTGCCGATACGACGGGTGGAACTGGGGCGCGAAGGCGAACCCGATACCGATCTCGGCGACACTGCGCGCCACCTCGTCGGGGCCCAGGTCGATCCGTACCCCCAGGGCCTCCAGGGTGTCGGCACCGCCCGACAGCGAGGACGCCGCCCGGTTGCCGTGCTTGATCACCGGGACACCGCAGGCCGCCACCACGATGGCCGCCATGGTCGACAGGTTCACCGTGTTGGCCCCGTCGCCACCGGTACCGACGATGTCGACGGTCTCGTGACCGATCTGATCGGTCGGCACCCGACGGGCGTGCGACAGCATGATGTCGGCCAACTCCCCGACCTCTGCCGACGTCGGTCGCTTCATCTTCATCGCCACCGCGAAGCCGGCGATCTGAGCCGGGGTCGCCACCCCGGTCATGATCTGGTCCATGGCCCATCCCGCATAGCCGTTGGGCAGGCTCTGCTCCGTGGTCAGGCGCCCGAGAATGAGCGGCCAAGACGGCGCGGCCACAGAGCCGGACGCGGATGGGGAAAGCGGAGAAGATGCAGGAGCCACGGCAGAATGCTATCGCTGCGCGGGTCTGACACCGGAGCCGTGGCGCCGCACAGCCGTCCCCGAGGCGACACGTTTCCGATCAATTGCTCGACCCGGGTGGAGTTCGACAACTACAAAGCGTCATACTTGCGGATGTGACGAGCGCTGTAGGTACCTCGGGAACGGCAATCACGTCGCGCGTTCATTCGCTGAACCGGCCGAACATGGTCAGTGTCGGCACCATCGTGTGGCTTTCCAGTGAACTCATGTTCTTTGCTGGACTCTTCGCGATGTATTTCACGGCGCGCGCGCAAGCCGGCGGCAACTGGCCGCCCGAGCCGACCGAACTCAATTTGGCCCTTGCTGTTCCGGTGACGCTGGTTCTGATCGCGTCATCCTTCACCTGCCAGATGGGCGTGTTCGCCGCTGAGCGCGGCGACGTGTTCGGGCTGCGCCGGTGGTATGTGATCACGTTCCTGATGGGCCTGTTCTTCGTACTGGGCCAGGGATACGAGTACATCCACCTGGTCGAGCACGGCACCACCATCCCGGGCAGTGCCTACGGATCGGTCTTCTATCTGGCGACCGGTTTCCACGGCTTGCACGTGATCGGCGGACTTGTTGCGTTCATCTTGCTGCTGGCCCGCACCAAGATGAGTAAGTTCACGCCCGCGCAGGCCACCGCGGCGATCGTCGTCTCGTACTACTGGCACTTCGTCGACATCGTCTGGATTGCGCTGTTCGCCACCATCTACTTTGTCCGATGATCGGCCGGCCGATGATCGACTCGATGAGAAGGGGTTCGATGACCAGCAAGTCGCGCCGACGACTTCGCCGACGACTGTCAGCAGGTCTCCTGCTGTTGGTCGGCCTGTCAGTCGCAGGTGGCGTTGCCGCCACGCTGACGCCCACACCGCAGGTCGCAGTCGCCGACGAATCTCAGTCGGCGCTGCTGCGCACGGGTAAGCAACTGTTCGACACGTCGTGCGTCTCGTGCCACGGCGCCAACCTGCAGGGTGTGCCCGACCGCGGGCCCAGCCTGATCGGCACCGGCGAGGCCGCGGTGTACTTCCAGGTGTCGACCGGTCGTATGCCCGCGATGCGCGGTGAGGCCCAGGCACCATCCAAGCCCGAGCACTTCGACGAGAACCAGATCGACGCCCTCGGTGCGTTCGTTCAGGCCAACGGTGGCGGCCCGACGGTGATCCGTGACGAGAACGGCGCCGTGGCCCAGGAATCGCTGATCGGGTCCGACGTGGCCCGTGGTGCGGACCTGTTCCGGCTGAACTGCGCGTCCTGCCACAACTTCACCGGCAAGGGCGGCGCGCTGTCCTCCGGTAAGTACGCGCCCGACCTCGGTGAGACCAAGCCGGCGCAGATCTACACCGCGATGCAGACCGGCCCGCAGAACATGCCCAAGTTCTCCGACCGGCAGCTCTCACCGGAAGAGAAGCGCGACATCGTCGCCTACGTCCGCGAATCGGCTGAGACTCCCAGCTACGGCGGCTACGGGCTCGGCGGCTTCGGCCCCGCTCCCGAGGGCATGGCGATGTGGATTATCGGAATGGTCGCCGCTATCGGCGTGGCAATGTGGATCGGGGCACGAGCATGACCGACAACACCCCGCAGATTCCCAGCGACGACGAGCTCGCCTCGATGTCGCGCGAGGATCTCGTCGAACTCGGCGGCAAGATCGACGGCGTCGAGACCATCTTCAAGGAGCCGCGCTGGCCGGTCCCCGGCACCAAGGCCGAGAAGCGCACCGAGCGGCTGGTCGCGTACTGGCTTCTGCTCGGCGGGCTTTCGGGCCTGGCCCTGCTGCTGGTCTTCCTGTTCTGGCCGTGGGAGTACCAGCCCTTCGGTTCGGAGGGCGAGTTCCTCTACTCCCTGGCCACCCCGCTCTACGGCCTCACCTTCGGCCTGTCGATCCTGGCGATCGGCATCGGTGCGGTGCTGTTCCAGAAGAAGTTCATCCCCGAGGAGATCTCGGTCCAGGACCGTCACGACGGACGCTCCCCCGAGCTGCACCGCAAGACCATCGCGGCCAACCTGACCGACGCCCTCGAGGGCTCGACCGTCAAGCGCCGCAAGCTGATCGGCTTGTCGCTGGGCATCGGCCTCGGCGCGTTCGGCGCCGGCACCCTGGTGGCCTTCATCGGCGGGTTGATCAAGAACCCGTGGAAGCCTGTAGTGCCTACCGCGGAGGGCAAGAAGGCCGTGTTGTGGACCTCGGGCTGGACGCCCCGGTTCCACGGCGAGACCATCTACCTGGCCCGCGCGACCGGGCGGCCCGGCTCCTCTCCGTTCGTCAAGATGCGGCCCGAGGATCTCGATGCCGGTGGCATGGAAACCGTCTTCCCCTGGCGCGAGTCTGACGGCGACGGGACCACGGTCGAGTCCGAGCATCACCTGACCGAGATCTCGATGGGTGTCCGCAACCCGGTCATGTTGATCCGCATCAAGCCGGCCGACATGTCCCGCGTGGTCAAGCGGAAGGGCCAGGAGAGCTTCAACTTTGGTGAGCTGTTCGCCTACACCAAGGTCTGCTCGCACCTGGGCTGCCCCTCGTCGCTGTACGAGCAGCAGACCTACCGCATTCTTTGCCCGTGCCACCAGTCGCAGTTCGACGCGTTGCACTTCGCAAAGCCCATATTCGGTCCGGCTGCGCGCGCGTTGGCGCAGCTGCCCATCACTATTGACAAAGACGGCTACCTGGTCGCCAACGGCGACTTCGTCGAGCCCGTCGGACCGGCATTCTGGGAGCGCAAATCATGAGCCCTGACCTTGCCAAGATCGCAGCGGCACAAGGCGATGCGATCGATTCCCGTTACCACCCCTCGGCCGCGGTACGCCGCCAGCTGAACAAGGTGTTCCCCACCCACTGGTCCTTCCTGCTGGGTGAGATCGCGCTGTACAGCTTCATCGTGCTGTTGATCACCGGTGTCTGGCTGACGTTGTTCTTCGATCCGTCGATGGCGCACGTCACCTACGACGGTGTGTACCAGCCGCTCCGCGGTGTGCAGATGTCGCGGGCCTACGAGTCCGCACTCGACATCAGCTTCGAGGTCCGCGGCGGTCTGTTCGTCCGCCAGATCCACCACTGGGCCGCACTGATGTTCGCCGCGTCGATCATGGTGCACATGGCGCGCATCTTCTTCACCGGTGCGTTCCGCCGCCCGCGTGAGGCCAACTGGGTGATCGGCTCGCTGCTGCTCATCCTGGCGATGTTCGAGGGCTACTTCGGCTACTCGCTGCCCGACGATCTGCTGTCCGGTATCGGTCTGCGCGCTGCGCTGTCCTCGATCACCCTGGGCATGCCGATCATCGGAACCTGGCTGCACTGGGCGCTGTTCGGCGGGGACTTCCCCGGCGAGATCCTGATCCCGCGCCTGTACGCGCTGCACATCCTGCTGATCCCGGGCATCATCCTGGCCCTCATCGGCGCGCACATGGCGCTGGTGTGGTTCCAGAAGCACACCCAGTTCCCCGGCCCCGGCCGCACCGAGCACAACGTGGTCGGCGTGCGCGTCATGCCGGTGTTCGCGGTGAAGTCCGGTGCGTTCTTCGCGATGATCACCGGTGTGCTCGGCCTCATGGGCGGCCTGCTGACGATCAACCCGATCTGGAACCTGGGCCCCTACAAGCCGTCTCAGATCTCGGCGGGTAGCCAGCCCGACTTCTACATGATGTGGACCGAAGGCCTGGCGCGTATCTGGCCGGCCTGGGAGTTCTACCCCTTCGGCCACACCATCCCCGCGGTGGTCTGGGTCGCGTTGATCATGGGCGGTGTCTTCGGCCTGCTGATCGCCTACCCCTTCATCGAGCGCAAGGTGACCGGCGACGACGCGCACCACAACCTGCTGCAGCGTCCGCGTGACGTTCCGGTGCGTACCGCGATCGGTGCCATGGCGATCGCGTTCTACATGGTGCTGACACTGGCCGCGATGAACGACATCATCGCGCTCAAGTTCCACATCTCGCTGAACGCGACCACGTGGATCGGCCGTATCGGCATGGTGGTGCTGCCGGGCATCGTGTACTTCATCGCGTACCGGTGGGCAATCTCGTTGCAGCGCAGCGACCGTGCGGTGCTGGAGCACGGCATCGAGACCGGCATCATCAAGCGCCTGCCGCACGGTGCCTACGTCGAGCTGCACCAGCCGCTGGGACCGGTCGACGACCACGGCCACCCGATCCCGCTGGAGTACCAGGGTGCTGCTCTGCCGAAGCGGATGAACAAGCTCGGATCGGCCGGCTCGCCGGGCACCGGCAGCTTCCTGTTCGCCGATCCGGCGGTCGAGCACGATGCGCTCACCGAGGCCGCACACGCCTCCGAGCACAAGGCACTGACCGCCCTGCGCGAACAGCAGGAGCGAAATGGCAACGGGGAGACCAACGGTCACCACTGACCACTCCCCTACCCCAAACAATCGCCGCAGCCTCGTGAAAGAGGTTGCGGCGATTGTTTTATGTGGAGGTCCCGAGCCCGGCGGCGATGACGGCTACGGCCAGGTGCCCTTGGGTCCTGAACGCGGTGCGGGCCCGGCGGGCGGATAGGTCGTCTGCAACGCCGAACCCGGAACGGAATCGGCCTGTTCTGCAGAGCGCCGAGACACAGGACCAAACGCCCGGGCAGACAAGGGATGTTGCCCGAACCGCCCAGACTGTTGCTCGGGCTGTTCTCCGAGCGATGGCGATGATGGCCGGTGGATCGGCCGGATCCGCCGGCTTGCCGTAGACGATGGCACCGCGTCTTGCCCCCGCGCTACTCCGGTCCGGTGGGAACGGGAAGTCGAAATCCGGTGGGCCGGGATCGTTGGGCTTGAACGGTGTCTCGGCGATCTTGTTCTCGGTGATGTAGTCGTTGATCGCCTTGTGCGGACCGGTGATGTTCGGCCGCTCCGCCGCGGCACCCGGCCTCGCGCGGGTTCAGGACCGCAACGCGTCGAGCTGTCGCAGCGCGACGATCGGCAGCGCGACGATGCCCGCGGTGACCAACCCGGCCAGGCCGTAGAGGCACCAGGCCGCCACATTGCTGCCGGTCGCCATCAGATAGGTGGCCAGCCCGATGGCCGCGGTACCCAGACCGATGGCGCAGGTGACCGCCAAGGTGAACCGCAGCCACACCGCTTCGGTGGCGGCGGTCGCCGCACCGGTGCCCGCGGTGTAGCGACTCATCGCGACCGGGGCGGCCCGGTAGCTGCCCCCGATCGGGCGCGGTGACCGGGCGGGCGGCAGGGGTCGCCGTCCACCGGGCTGGCGGTTGTCGGCCTGGGCCCGGGCGCGCAGCAGCAACGGCACCGCCCCGGCGATCACCAGCACCGACAGGCCGATCACGGTGTAGAGCACCCACGGGGTGTCAGCACTCTCAGATCCCTGCGGATGACTGCGGCCGAGATCCACCAGGGCGACGACAGCGGCCACCCCGGCACCCAGCGCAGCGAGCCAGACCGCGGCGCATGCGCCCAGCAAAACCCGGTCGGTGTTGTCGAGTTCGCTGCTTGGCCCGGACATCAGCAGGCAGTCTGCGCGGAGTTGTTGGCGTTCGACGACAACACGGTGCCGTCGCTGGCCGTGATCGAGCAGTTCAATCTGCTCACCAGGAACAGGCTGGATGCCTCGACCGAACCCACGTCCGAGTTGGAGATCGGGGTCATCGTGAAGGTCCACGGGATGTAGACGTTGCGCAGAGTGCGCCGGTTTCCGTTCCCGTCGACGTAGGTGATGGTGATGATGTCACCCGGGGCCTTGGTGCCCGTCACCGAATAGGTGACCTGGCGGGGTCCGGCATGCGTCGTGGTGGTGGTCGGCGGCGCCGTCGTGGTGCTCGGGGCCGGCGCGGGCCTGCACCGGCGGCGCCGACGTGGTGGTACTCGGCCGCGGGGTCGCCAGGTTGCTGGTGTCGTCGTCCCGGGTGACCAGGACGGCCACCGAAGCCACCAGGGCGACCGCCGCGATGATGGCGGTGATACCGACCACCCACGGCCAGCGCGGCGGTGGGGAGGTGTCGACCAGCTCCGTCGACGCGTCGTAATCGTCGTAGTCGTAGAGCGCCACATCGGAAGGCACGTACGGCCCGCTGGTGAACTGCTCGGACTCGGGCGCGGAGTACGCCTGTGAGTAGAACTCCGTCTCGCCGCCATCCGCGTCGGCGCCCGCGACCTCCGTGGGCTCCTCGGGTGCGGAGTGCTTTCCGGGTTGATCCGGCAAATCAGAACCGGAGGCACCCGGTTCCGGGGGATTCGGCCCGCTCATCTACGCCTATCCTTCTCGACAACTTCACTGCCACGCGGAGCGAGACGAAACCGTTCGCTGGTGACAGTGCCCCGGCAACATTACCCAACGAGGGGAAGCCGGCGAGTCCGGCGCTGCCGGTGGCGGATGAAGTGACGGCCCGATTGTGACCTTGACCAGGCCACAATCGGCACGTCCGGACGGGTCAGTGCTTCTCAGGTCCCCAGTAGTACTCGAAGACCAGGCCGCCGACAGCTGTCAGCACGAAGCAGACGCCTGCGACGATCAGCCAGGGAAGCCACAGGGCGGCGCCCACAGCGGCGACCGAGAAAGACAGCGCGATCAGGATGGGCCACCAGCTGTGCGGCGAGTAGAAGCCCAGTTCCCCTGCGCCGTCACTGATCTCGGCGTCTTCGTAGTCCTCGGGGCGGGTGTCGAGACGACGCGCCACGAAGCGGAAGAAGGTGCCGGTGATCAAGGTCAGGCCGGTGGTGAGCACGAGCGCGGTGGTACCGGCCCACTCGACGCCACCGGTGGCGAACATCGCCGTCAGCACGCCGTACAGCACCGCCGACAGGGCGAAGAAAGCCGTGAGGATCTCGAACAGTCGAGCTTCAATATGCATTGCGTGTAGCCCCTACTTGCTCGCCTGCGGTGCCTGCTCACCGCGTCGGGTGTCAAACGGGTGGGTCGTGACAGCCAACGGCTCCTGGTTGATCGCCGCCAAAGCCTCGGCGTTGGTCTTGCCTGCCGTGCGCTGATCCATGTAGGCCTTGAAGTCATTGGGTTCGACGACCCGGACCTCGAAGTTCATCATCGAGTGGTAGGTACCGCACATCTCGGTGCAGCGTCCGACGAACGCACCGGTCTGCTCGATCTTGCTGACCTGGAAGATGTTGTCCGAGTTGTTGGCCTTCGGCTCCGGCATCACGTCGCGCTTGAAGAGGAACTCCGGCACCCAGAAACCGTGGATCACGTCCGCGGAGTTGAGCTGGAACTCGACGCGCTTGCCCGCCGGGAGCACCAGCACCGGGATCTCCGTGGAGGTGCCCAGCGTCTCGACCTTGTCGAAGTTCAGGTAGGTGCGGTCCTCGGGGTTGAGGCCGCGCACCGCGCCCACGCGCTCCTGGCCGTGCTCGTCCTTGCCCTCCGGCTTGGACGTCATCGCGGCCTTGCGCTCGGCGTCGACACCGTCGTAATCGAATGTGCCGTCGGCGTAGTCGATCTTCTGGTAGCCGAACTTCCAGTTCCACTGGAAGGCGGTCACGTCGATGACGACCTCGGGGTTGGGGTCCTTGTGGAGCATGCGCTCCTGGACCACCACGGTGAAGTAGAACAGCACCGAGATGATGAGGAACGGGATGACCGTCAGCACCAGCTCCAGCGGCATGTTGTAGCCGAACTGGCGCGGCAGCTCGGTGTCGCCCTTCTTCTTCCGGTGGAATGCACTGGACCAGAAGATCAGGGCCCACACGATGGCGCCCACCACGAAGGACGCAATCACGGAGCCGATCCACAGCTCTCGGTTGAGTTTGCCCTCTGGGGTGATTCCGGTCGGCCAACCGAGCGCGAGTGCGTCCTGCCAGCTGCAGCCGCTCAGCAAGAGGGCTGAGCCACCCAGGACAATGGTCAACAACGCCGCTCGGGCCACCTTCTTAAGCCCGCGAGGTGTCACGTTGGCGCCTCCTAGATCGGTATTTCGCGACCGCGACCGGTCGTTGTTTTGCGAATACTACGCAGCGTAGACCACGCCGGTCCACGGGAGCGAAGCGACTCGGGAATGGCGTCGCGACGGGACCGGAGCGACTGGCGCAACGGCCCGGGTGGTGGTCTCGCGGACCCGCCGGATCAGACATACTGGCGCGGTGTGCGGACTGCTCGCCTTGGTAACTGCCCCTACCGGATCCAACCCGGGTGACGCCTCCCCCGACGCCGGATCTCGGCTGGTCGACGCGGTGGCGAACGCTTCCCACCTGATGCGGCACCGGGGCCCCGACGAGCCCGGCACCTGGGCCGACACGACCGGCGACGGGCCCGACGGCACCGTGGTGCTCGGCTTCAACAGGCTCTCGATCATCGACATCGCGCACAGCCACCAGCCACTGCGGTGGGGACCTGCCGACGCACCGGACCGGTACGTGCTCGTGTTCAACGGCGAGATCTACAACTATCTGGAACTTCGTGAGGCCCTGCGGTCCGAGTTCGGTGCTGTATTTCACACCGACGGCGACGGCGAGGCCATCGTCGCGGCCTACCACTACTGGGGTACCGACGCGCTGAATCGGCTCCGCGGCATGTTCGCGTTCGCATTGTGGGACACCGTCGAGCGCGAATTGTTCTGCGCCAGGGACCCGTTCGGCATCAAGCCGCTGTTCATGGCCACCGGGCCGGGCGGCACCGCGGTGGGTAGCGAGAAGAAGTGCCTGCTCGACCTCGCCGGCCCGCTAGGACTGGATCTGGGCATCGACGAACGGGCGGTGCAGCACTACACGGTGCTGCAGTACGTACCCGAACCCGAGACGCTGCATCGCGGCATCCGCAGGCTGGAGTCGGGCAGTTACGCCCGCCTGCGGCCCGGCGGCCGGCCCGAGGTGACCCGCTACTTCGTGCCGAAGTTCAACGCTGTGCCGTTCGTGAAGGGGTCCGAGCAGTCCCGGTACGACGAGATCACCGCCGCGCTTGAGGATTCTGTCGCCAAGCACATGCGCGCCGATGTCACGGTGGGTGCCTTCCTGTCCGGCGGCATCGACTCGACGGCGATCGCGGCGCTGGCGATGCGTCACAACCCCCGGCTGATCACCTTCACCACCGGCTTCGAGCGTGAGGGCTTCTCGGAGGTCGATGTCGCCGTGGCTTCCGCCGAGGCGATCGGCGCCCGGCACGTCGCCAAGGTGGTGAGTCCGGCAGAGTTCGTCGAGGCGCTGCCCGAGATCGTCTGGTATCTGGACGAACCGGTGGCCGACCCGGCCCTGGTGCCGCTGTTCTTCATCGCCCGTGAGGCGCGCAAGCACGTCAAGGTGGTGCTGTCCGGCGAGGGGGCCGACGAGCTGTTCGGCGGCTACACGATCTACCGGGAACCGTTGTCGCTCAGGCCGTTCGACTACCTGCCGCGGCCCGTACGCAAATCACTGGGCAAGGCGTCGAAGCCGCTGCCGGAGGGCATGCGGGGCAAGAGCCTGCTGCACCGCGGTTCGCTGACCCTTGAGGAGCGCTACTACGGCAATGCCCGCAGCTTCTCCGACGAGCAGCTGCGCGCGGTGCTGCCGGGCTTCCGGCAGGAATGGACGCACACCGACGTCACGGCCCCGGTGTACGCCGCGTCGCAGGGCTGGGATCCGGTGGCGCGGATGCAGCACATCGACCTGTTCACCTGGCTGCGCGGCGACATCCTGGTCAAGGCCGACAAGATGACGATGGCCAACTCGCTGGAGCTACGGGTGCCGTTCCTGGACCCCGAGGTGTTCGCGGTGGCTTCCCGGCTGCCGGTCGACCAGAAGATCACCCGCTCGACGACCAAGTACGCGCTGCGGCGCGCCCTGGAGCCGATCGTGCCGGCCCATGTGCTGAACCGGCCCAAGCTGGGCTTCCCGGTGCCGATCAGGCACTGGCTGCGCGCCGGTGAGCTGATGGACTGGGCCTACGCCATGACGGCGTCCTCAGGAGCCGGGGAGTACGTCGATCTCGCCGCGGTCCGCACCATGCTCGACGAACACCGCAGCGGCGTCAGCGATCACAGCCGCCGGTTGTGGACCGTGCTGATCTTCATGCTGTGGCACGCCATCTTCGTGGAGCACAGCGTGACCCCGCAGATCAAGGAACCGCACTACCCGGTACAGCTCTAGGCGGCTCGCCGCCGTGCAGCTCTAGGCGGCTCGCCGCCGTGCAGCTCTAACCGCGAACAGAAGCAGAAATTGCCCCGAAACCGTGGTTTCGGGGCAATTCCGCGTCGGTTCGGTCAGGCCAGAGCTTTGGCGATCTCGGCGCCCGCTTCTGCCCCGTAGGCATCGGTGAGGCGCTGCACGGCCTCGGCCGCGTCCCAGGTCCATTCCTGCGGACCCGTCGACTCCAGGACCAGCACCGCGACCAGCGACGCCAGTTGGGCGGAGCGCTCAAGGCCCAGTCCGGCGCTGCGTCCGGTCAGGAAGCCGGCGCGGAACGCGTCGCCGATTCCGGTGGGGTCGGCCTGATGCTTCTCGGGCACCACGTCGACGTGCACGAACGTGCCGTCCGAGCTGACCAGGTCGACACCCTTGGCGCCGAGCGTGGTGACGCGCAAACCGATCTGGCTCATCACCTGGGCCTCGCTCCACCCCGACTTCTGCAGCAGCAGATCCCACTCGTAGTCGTTGGTGAACAGGTAGGCGGCGCCGTTGATGAGCTTGCGGATCTCCTCGCCGGAGAGCCGGGCCAGCTGCTGCGAGGGATCGGCAGCGAAGGCCAGGCCGAGCTTGCGGCACTCCTCGGTGTGCAGGAACATCGCCTCGGGATCGTTGGCGCCGATGATCACCAGTTCCGGCTTGCCGACGCGATCCACCAGGTCGGCCAGCGCGATGTTGCGCGCCTCCGACATGGCACCGGGGTAGAACGAGGCGATCTGGGCCATGTCCTCGTCGGTGGTGCAGACGAAGCGTGCGGTGTAGGCGCTCTCGGAGATCAGCACGCTGCCGCAGTCGACACTGGCGCCCTCGAGCCAGGTCCGGTATTCACCGAAATCCTGACCGGCGGCGCCGACCAGCGCGACGTCGCCGCCGAGGATGCCGATCGCGAAGGCCATGTTGCCCGCCACTCCCCCGCGATGGATCACCAGATCGTCGACCAGGAAGCTCAGCGACACCTTCTGCAGGTGGTCGGCCAGCAGTTGCTCGGAGAATTTGCCCGGGAACCGCATCAGGTGGTCGGTAGCGATAGATCCGGTAACTGCGATGGTCACGTGGTGTCACCCCTCATTTCGTTAAGTCGGCTACATAACAGTACCCGCGCTGCCCGTCGGCGATCTGCGCACACGGTCGCACTTCGGCGGTTGCGCTAACCTGCGTATAACCGTATTCCCGGTCACCGTAGACGGCTGACCAACCTCCAGATCACGCGGGGAGCGCCCTTCAATGACTGGTTCTTACCAGTACCCCGAGCAGATTCCGCCTCAGCCGTATCCCGAGCAGGTGACGTCCGGGCCGTCGGCGTATCCCGGGACGCTCCCGCCGCCGGTGCCTTACCCGACGCGGCGCCGCTGGCCCAAGATCGTGGCAGGGCTGTTGGTGGTGGCCGCGCTCGCGGGTGTGTTGACCGCGGTGCTGGTCGCGGGCCGGCGCGGACCTGCGGCGCCGGTCGTGGTCTCCGACGCCCGCGCCCAGGCGGCGATCCAGGAATATCTCAATGCGCTGCTCGACGGGGATGACGAAGCCGTAGCGCGCCACACGCTGTGCGGGCTGTACGACGGGGTCAGGGACCGCAAGGCCGATCTGGCGGTGGCAGGCCTGGCCAGCGACGCATTCCGCAAGCAGTTCAGCCAGGTCGAGGTGACGGGGATCGACGCGAACGTGCCGTGGTCCACCACGCAGGCTCAGGTGCTGTTCACCATGCGCGTCGCGCCGGCCAGCGGCTCCACCCGCGGACAGCGCCCCGTCGACGAGCAACAACAGGGCGTGGCACAGCTACTGGTGAAAAGGAACGGGAGAGACGAGCAGGTTCTCGTGTGCTCGTACGTGCTGCGCACCAGCGGTCAATACTGACCGCCGGCCGTCAGCTCACCTCAGTTGAATCAGTTGAAGGAGTCGCCGCAGGCGCAGGAGCCGGTGGCATTCGGGTTGTCGATCGTGAAGCCCTGCTTCTCGATCGAGTCGACGAAGTCGATGGTGGCGCCCTGGACGTACGGCGCACTCATCCGGTCCACGACCAGCCTGACGCCGCCGAACTCGGCGGTGAGGTCGCCATCGAGGGTGCGGTCGTCGAAGAACAGGTTGTAGCGCAGGCCGGCGCATCCGCCCGGCTGGACAGCGATCCGCAGCGCGAGGTCGTCGCGACCTTCCTGGTCCAGCAGCGCCTTCGCCTTCGTCGCCGCAGCGTCGGACAGGGTCACACCGTGGGTTTCGGTGGAGGTGGCGTCCTGAACAGTCATAGCTCTCCCTAAGCATCCCTGGGCATCTCTGATGCCGGTACAGCTGAAGTACATAGGAAACGCGTGGACGTGCCGCGCGTCTACTACCTCAACGGTACCTTGTTCCGCCGCTATTCCCGACTTATCCACAGGCCGGGGCATGTGGCCAGGCCACCTGCGGCGGGCAGTAACCTGGCTGGCGTGAAGCTGCTGGGCCGTAAGAAGGACAACGAAGGCGAACCCGCCGTGACCGACCAGGTCACGAATGTCGACGGGGCCGCCGGATCGACAGCCGGCGGCGCCCCGGGCACCGCCCCCAAGGGCAGCGCGCCCAAGGGCAGGCCGACGCCCAAGCGGAGCGAGGCCACCAAGCGGCGCGGCCCGGTCGCGCCCGCACCCCTGACGTCCGCCGAGGCACGTCAGCGCCGCAAGGAGCTGCGCGGGCCGAAGCTGTCCAAGGAAGAGCGCAAGATCGAGCGGCTCACCCGCCGCGCGGACATGGCCGACCGCCGCGAGAAGATGATGGCCGGCGACGAGTCCTACCTGCTCCCCCGCGACAAGGGTCCGGTCCGCCGCTATGTCCGCGACGTCGTCGATTCCCGCCGCAACGTGCTGGGCCTGTTCATGCCCGCCGCCCTGGCGATGATCTTCTTCATGCTGGCGCTGCCGTCGCTGAAGTTCCAGCAGATCCTGTCCTACGCGATGCTGATCCTGGTCGTCATCATGCTGATCGACGGGTTGATCGTCGGCCGCAAGGTGAACCACATGGTGGACGAGAAGTTCCCCGGCAACACCGAAAGCGGTTGGAAGCTCGGCCTTTACGCGGCCAGCAGGGCGTCGCAGCTGCGCCGGATGCGGGCGCCGCGGCCGGTGGTCAATCGCGGCGACAAGATCTCTTGATGCCCTTTCAGGTGGCCTGACCGGTGCGCACACTGGTGCTCGGCGGCATCCGCTCCGGCAAATCCCAGTGGGCCGAAGCGGCCGTGTCGCGCGCCGCCGGGGACGGCACGCCGGTGCGTTACCTGGCCACCGGGCCCGCCGCCGACAGCGATCCGGCCTGGGCCCGCCGCGTGGGTGCGCATCAGGCCCGTCGTCCCGCGCACTGGCAGACCGTGGAGACCTGGGATCTTGTGGCGGCTCTGACTGCCGGCCCGCAGGCGCCGCGCACCGCGACACTCGTCGATGACATCGGCGGCTGGCTGACCGCGACGATGGACCGCCTCGGCGCCTGGACCGGAACACCCGTTGGCCCCGAGGTCGACGCGCTCGCCCAGGCGGTGGACGCGTTCACCGCTCCCCTGGTGCTGGTCAGCCCGGAAGTCGGGCTGACCGTGGTCCCCGCCACCGAGGCGGGACGCCGGTTCGCCGACGAACTGGGCACGGTCAACCAGCGCCTGGCCGCGGTGTGCGACCACGTGGTGCTGGTGGTGGCCGGCCAACCGCTCACGGTGAAGGAGCCGTCATGACCGAATTCGATGCGGCCTTCCCCCCGGTTGCCGCACCGGATGCCGACGTCGCCGCGGCGGCGCGGGCCCGGCAGGCCCGGCTCACCAAACCGCCCGGCTCACTGGGCCGTCTCGAGGAACTCTCGATCTGGGCGGCCTCGTGCCAGGGCGAATGTCCGCCGCGCCCGCTCACCCGGGCACGCGTGGTGGTTTTCGCCGCGGACCACGGAGTCACGGCCGCGGGGGTATCCGCGTTCCCGTCCGCGGTGACCGGCCAGATGGTGGCCAACTTCGACGCCGGCGGTGCCGCGATCAACGTGCTGGCCGAGGTGTCCGGAGCCACCGTGCGGGTGGCCGACATCGCCGTCGACTGCGACGAGCCGCTCTCCCCCGCGATCGGCGCCCACAAGGTGCGCCGCGGCTCGGGCAACATCGCGGTGGAAGATGCACTCAGCGCCGAGGAGACAGCGGCGGCGGTCGACGCGGGGCGCCAGATCGCCGACGACGAGGTCGACGCCGGTGCCGACCTGCTCATCGCGGGCGACATGGGAATCGGAAATACCACGGCTGCAACGACTTTGGTGGCCGCGCTGACGGGCGCCGAGCCGGTTGCGGTGGTGGGCCGCGGCACCGGCATCGACGACCTCGGCTGGATGCGCAAGGCGGCCGCCGTCCGTGACGCGCTGTACCGGGCCCGCGAGGTGACACGCGATCCGCTGGGGTTGCTGCGCGTGTGCGGCGGTGCCGACCTGGCTGCCATGGCGGGATTCCTCGCCCAGGCCGCCGTCCGGCGCACCCCGGTTCTCCTGGACGGCTTGGTGGTGACGGCCGCGGCCCTGGTGGCCGAGGAGTTGGCGCCGGGCGCGCGGGCCTGGTGGCAGGCCGGGCACCGGTCGACCGAGCCGGCACACAGCCTGGCGCTGTCACACCTGAGGCTGGAGCCGATCGTCGACCTCGGCATGCGGCTGGGCGAGGGTACCGGCGCCGCGGTGGCATTGCCGATCGTGCGGGCCGCCATCGCCACCCTGGCCTCGATGGCAACCTTCGACGAAGCCGGAATCTCCGAAGAGACACCATGATTGCCGCTCTCGGCGGGGCGTTCGCTTTCGGCACGGTGCTGCCGGTCCGGACCTCGGCCGGCGTCGGTCGGGGTGCGCTCACGGCGCTGCCGGTGGTCGGGCTGGCGCTCGGCGGACTTGCGGCCGCGGTCGTGGCCGGTGGCCAGTGGGCGTTCGGCACCGGCAATGCACTGCCCGGTCTGCTCGCGGTTGCCGTCCTGCTGCTGGCCACCCGCGGGCTGCACATCGACGGGTTCTGCGACACGGTCGACGGCCTGGGTTGTTACGGCCCGCCGGAGCGGGCACTGGCCGTCATGCGCGATGGCTCGGCCGGGCCCTTCGGCGTCGCCGCGGTTATCGTCGTGATCGGTTGTCAGACATTCACATTCGCGGACCTCAACGCGATCGCCATCGTCGTCGCCGTCACCGCGGGCCGGGTCGCGGCGGTGCTCGCCTGCCGGCGTACCGTGCCCGCGGCTGCGGGCAGCTCACTGGGCGGTGCCGTGGCGGGCACCCAGCCGGTCGCCGTGGTGACGGGCTGGGTCATCGCCGTCGCCGCGTTGGCCGCATGGGCGAGCCCGCGGATGTGGCAGGGCCCGGTCGTGGTGTTGGTCGCGGTGGGTTGTTCGGCTCTGCTGGTGGCTCACTGCGTGCGACGATTCGGCGGCATCACCGGCGACGTGCTCGGCGCGGCCGTCGAGGTGACGACGACGATTGTCGCGCTCGGTTTGGCGATTGGCTGACCTCTAGCCCCTGTGGGCGCATCGCATCCACAGCGTCCCGCACGGCTTGCCACTGCTCCCGCAGTTCGGCACGTCCCACTGCCGGCGGGGGCAGCTGCGGGATTGCACCCAACCGCTTCTCGGCGCGCTTTCGATCGGCGGCCCACGCCGCACGAAGCACCCGCCGGGCCCTGCTGACGTACCCGATCAGCTTCTGTCCGGACACCTGGCCCAGGTCGGCGGGCAGCCGCCCGGCCCAGTCGCTCAGTTCCGGCGGGACCACCTCGGCGACCCGGGCGGGTGGGGCCGGATGCAGTGCCACCGCCTTGCGCCCGAACAGTTCGGGATGCAGGTACGTGCCCCGCTCACCGTCGGGCTTGCGGTGCTCGGGGGTGACCCGATTCGCTTCCGCCCAGGCGTCTTTGCGCACCCCGGTGACCTGCCAGCACACCTTCACCCGACCGGTGTCGGTCGCGATGGTGAACGAGTTGTCGGAGATCTCCTCGGAGATCACCGCCTGGCTGAATGTGCCGATCACGGTGAGCTGGTAGCGGAAGTCCCGGTTGAGCGCCTCGAAGTACGACGGCAGCTTCACCCGTGCCTTGCCGGACCGGTCGGTGGTCACGGTGCCGCTGTAGACGTTGAGCATGTCCGGCGACTCGACGAAGGAATGCGACAGATACCGGTTAGCCGGATCGGCCGGGTGGTCGACGGTGAACCCGCCGCCGCTCTTGCTGAGGAAACCCGTCACCCGCACCCGTCCCACGAACAGCCCGGCGAAGCCGTTGGCACTTTGGCCGCGGACCGCTGCCACGTCGGGGTTTCGCCGGGTGTCGGCGAAGGTGAAGCCCTCGACGCCGTTGCCGACCACGCTGAGACCTGAGACCCCACCGCCGGGATCAGCCGAGAAGTGCACGCCGGACACCCCGTGGCCGGAACCGGTGGTGAGGCCGGCGGTGCCATCGGAGGACAGGCTGACACCGCGCACACCGACCCGGTCGTCGCTGCTGCCCCGCACTCCCGTTCCGCTGTGGCTGTGTCCGGAGACACCGGACCCGGTCGAGTCCGTGACGACGTGCAGTCCGGACACCCCGGAGACTCCGACGCCGTAGGTGAGACCGGCGATCGCATCGGTGGCCTGGCTGACGCCGTACACACCCGGACCGTTGCTGCTGGTGCCCAGCACTCCCATCGTGTTGTCGCCGGTGCCGAACACGCCTGGGGCGCTACCGCCGTCGGCGAAGCTGATGCCCATGACGCCGGCATTTTCACCACTGGTGCCGCGCACCCCGAACCCACGGACACTGCTGCCGATCGTCCCGGTCGCGCCACCCACGAAGCCGGTGACCCCGTTGCCGCCGGTGGTGCTGGAACCGAATACCCCGTGTGAATCGTCGGTGGGGCTGAAGGTCACCCCGAGCAGTCCCGACGCGGTTGAGCTGCGCGCCAAAACTCCTGGCGCCTGCAAACTCTCGCCCACCACACCGTTGCCGGCGGGGCTGCGGCCCACCACACCCGGGCCGTCGGCGCCGTGCCCCTCGACACCGGCCGGTGGATCGATGAACACGGTGGTGCCGCTCGGCAGCACCCCACTGCTACCGAACACGCCGCCGCCGACGTCGGAATCCCCCCAGACGCCGACCGGCACCGGGTCACCGTTCTCGTCGACTGGTTGCTGCCCACTGGCGGCCGGATCGAATCCCGCTACGAGTGCCATGACGGCCTCCCTCGATTGATTTGCGCAGGTCAGATCAATTCTGCGCGCGCCGCAAATCGTTCGGGGAGAAACGGCTAGTTCAGCCGGGCCATCCAGCCGTGCGTATCGGCGAAGGTGCCCCGCTGGATTCCCGTCAGGGTGTCGCGCAGGGCCATGGTGATCTCGCCCGGTTGCCCGTCGGCGATGGTGAACTCGCCGTCCGCGTACTTGACGTGTGAGACCGGGGTGATCACCGCGGCGGTGCCGCAGGCGAACACCTCGGTGATCTCGCCGGCCGCGGCCTTCTTCTGCCATTCGGCGACGTCGATCCTGCGCTCTTCGACAGCGAAGCCGGCGTCGGTGGCCAACTGCAGCAAGGAATCTCGTGTGATACCCGGCAACAGCGAACCGGACAGCTCAGGCGTGACGAGCCGGGCCGAACCGCCGCTGCCGAAGACGAAGAACAGGTTCATCCCGCCCATCTCCTCGACGTAACGACGCTCGAGCGCGTCCAGCCACACCACCTGATCGCATCCGTTGTCGGCGGCCTGCGCCTGCGCGAGCAGCGAGGCCGCGTAGTTGCCGCCGAACTTGGCCGCACCGGTGCCGCCCGGTGAGGCGCGCACGTACTCGTGCGACAGCCACACGCTCACCGGCTTGATGCCGCCCTTGAAGTACGCCCCGGCCGGCGAACCGATCACCAGGTACCGGTACTCGTTGGCCGGGCGCACGCCCAGTCCCGGCTCGGTGGCGATCACGAAGGGCCGCAGGTACAGCGACTCCTCACCGCCGGCCGCGGGCACCCACTTCTCGTCGACCGCGATGAGCTGGCGCAGCGATTCGATGAACACGTCCTCGGGAAGCTCCGGGATGGCCAGCCGCCGCGACGAGGCCTGCAGCCGTGCCGCGTTGGACTCCGGCCGGAACGACACGATCGAGCCGTCCGCCCAGCGGTAAGCCTTGAGCCCTTCGAACACTTCCTGCGCGTAGTGCAGGACAATGGCCGAGGGATCGAGTTCGATCGGCCCGTACGGAATCACCTGCGGGTCGTGCCAGCCCTGCCCGGCGGTGTAGTCGATGGCCACCATGTGGTCGGTGTGGAACTTGCCGAAGCCGGGGTTGGCCAGAATGGATTCGCGTACCGCATCGGTCGCCGGATTCGCATTGGCTGAAACCGTGAACTCGAGATGGCCGCTAGTCATGCAGCGATTGTATCGCCCGAGGCTAACGTGTTTTCGGGGCCACGAACGGTGGCTTGACCACTTCGCATTCGACGGCGCGGCCACGCACGTCCACGCTCACCCGCTGCCCGTCGGCGATGTCGTCGGCGGTGTCGATGAGTGCCAGCGCGATACCGACTTTCAGTGACGGCGAGAACGTCCCCGACGTCGTGGTGCCGATCCGGGTGTCCCCGTCGAGCACCGCGAGATCGGCGCGCAGCACCCCGCGGCCGACGGCCTTGAGGCCACGCAGCACCCGGGCCGGGCCGGTCTCCTTCTCGGCCAGCAGCGCATCCCGCCCCCAGAACGCCTCCTTCTTCCACCCGATCGCCCAGCCGCAGCGGGCCTGCAGCGGCGAGATGTCGAGGGACAGCTCGTGACCGTGCAGCGGGTAGCCCATCTCGGTGCGCAGGGTGTCGCGGGCACCCAGCCCCGCGGGCTCGCCGCCGGCCGCGCGCACGGCCGCCACCAGGGCGTCGAACACCACGCCGGCGCGGTCCCAGGCCGGCAGCAGCTCGTAACCGTGTTCACCGGTGTAGCCGGTGCGGCACACCCGCACGAACACGCCGTCGTACTCGGCGTCGGCGTAACCCATGTAGTCCATCTCGGTGGGCAGCCCCAGCGCCGCGAGCACCTCGGCGGATTTCGGCCCTTGCACCGCCAGCACGGCATACGAGCGGTGCTCGTCGGTGATGGTCAGCCCCTCGGGGGCGTTCTTCTGCAGTTCGGCCACGACGGCCGCGGTGTTGGCGGCGTTGGGCACCAGGAAGATCTCGTCGTCGGAGACGTAGTAGGCGATCAGATCGTCGATCACACCGCCGGACTCGGTGCAGCACAGCGTGTACTGCGCCTTGCCCGGTCCGATCCGGTTCAGGTCGTTGGTGAGGGCCGAGTTGACGTAGGCCGCCGCACCTGGCCCTTTGACCAGAGCCTTTCCGAGGTGGCTGACGTCGAACAGGCC
This sequence comes from Mycolicibacterium nivoides, assembly GCF_003855255.1. Lineage (NCBI taxonomy): Bacteria > Bacillati > Actinomycetota > Actinomycetes > Mycobacteriales > Mycobacteriaceae > Mycobacterium > Mycolicibacterium nivoides. Next base: position 1,866,795 of record NZ_CP034072.1, read on the forward strand.
GACGGTGTCGCGCGTGGCATTGTGTTCGGACACGGTCCCGGCGTAGGACACCGGCATCAGCCACCCACCGAATTCGGCGAAACTGGCTCCCAGTTCGCGGTGGCGGTCTTCCAGCGGTCCGTGCAGCAGGTCGTCAGTCACGGATTCACCCTAATCCGCATGCCGGAACGGGCCGCCGAATTGCACACTGGTCTGGTGGTCGATTTCGATGCACTGGCCGCCGCCGGGATCACCGATGCGCGGGACCGTGCCCCGCTCATCGAGTACCTCGCTGGGCTGGGTTTCACCGCCGAGCAGATGATCGAGGCCGAGTCCCGCGGCCGGTTGTTCGGGCTGGCCGGCGATGTCCTGCAGTGGTCGGGGCCGCCGGAATACTGTCTGGCCGATGTGGCCGCCGAGATCGATGTCCCGCTGGAGGATGTGCAGCGGGCGTGGGCCGCGCTGGGCCTGACCGTGGCCGGCTGCGATGTGAAGACCCTCAGCCGGGCCGATCTGGAGACCTTGCGCACCTGGGCGGAGTTGCGGGTGCTCGTCGGCGACGTCGAGGCCACCGGCCTGCTGCGGGTGATCGGTTCCGGCATGGCTCGTCTGGCCGAAGCTCTGTCGGCGATGAGCCGGGCCAGCACGCCCGACATCCAGCTCAATGTGAGCCACGACGAGCTCACTACCGCCAGGGCATACCGCGCCGCCGCCGGGTTCATCCCGCGGATCGGCTCGATGATCGATGCCGTACACCGCCACCATGTGATGAGTGCGCGCAGCTACTTCGAGCACGTCGTCCGCGATGACTCGTCGAATGTGGTGTGCGGCATCGGTTTCGCCGATCTGTCCGGGTTCACCGCGCTCACCCAGATGTTGACGTCCGCCGAACTGTCGGCGCTGCTCAACGAGTTCAGCGCCACCAGCACCGAGATCGTGCATGCCGCAGGGTGCCGCGTCGTCAAGTTCATCGGGGACGCCATCATGTGGGTCGGCTCCGAACCCGCCGAACTGCTCCAGGTCGCCGTCAACCTGGTGACCCACCCCCGTGCCGCCGAGACCCACCTGCAGGTGCGCGCCGGACTCGACTTCGGCGAGGTGCTGGCCATCGGCGGCGACTATTTCGGCAATTCGGTGAATCGGGCGGCCCGGCTCGTCGCTGCCGCCGACCCCAGCGAGGTCCTGGTGTCCGAGCCGCTGCGTGAACTCCTCGACGGGCAGGCGTTCGCGCCGCCTCGCTCGCTCACTCTCAAGGGTTTCGCCGCGCCGGTCACGGCGTATCCGCTGCGCCTGCCGCACTGAGATGCCGAGGACGGCGACGACCCGGTAGCGGCGTACCCGGTGAGCCCGCGACAGCCTGACTAGGGTGGTCGGGGTGAGCTCCGCAAATCCCGGTTACCAGGTTCCCAACGTCACCGTCAGTGCGTCGCTGCCCAAACGCAAGAGCGACGCCGTGCTGATCGTTCCCGTGGTCAGCGGGCAGGATGACGACGCAACAGCGACCGTCGTCGGCAATCCGTTCCTCGACGCCGAGTCGGTCGGCGAGATCGAGGTCGCGCTCGAAGCGCTCGGCGCGAAGGGCGGCGCCGACCAGGTCACCAGGGTGCTCGCGCCGTCACTCCCGGTCGCCAGCGTGCTGGCTGTCGGCCTGGGTAAGCCGCGCGACGAGTGGCCCGCCGACGTGATCCGCCGGGCTGCCGGCACCGCCGCGCGGTCACTGAACGGCACCGAGACGGTTATCACCACGCTGTCCGACATCGATCTGGAAGCCGCCGTCGAGGGTCTGATCCTGGGTGCCTACCGCTTCAGCGACTTCCGCAGCGCCAAGACCGCGCCCAAAGACGCCGGCCTGACCGCGATCACCGCACTGACCGCCGACACCAAGGCGGCAAAGGCGCAGGTACAGCGCGCGCAGGACATCGCTTCGGCCGTCGCGATTGCCCGGGACTTCGTCAACACCCCGCCCAGCCACCTGTTCCCCGACGAATTCGCCAAGCAGGCAAAGGCTTTGGGTGAGGCCGCCGGGCTTGAGGTCGAGGTACTCGACGACAAAGCCCTGGCCAAGGCGGGCTACGGCGGCATCGTGGGCGTCGGCAAGGGATCCTCGCGCCCGCCGCGTCTGGTGCGGTTGATCCACCGGGGCGCCGGCAAGAAGAGCAAGCGCGTCGCGCTGGTCGGCAAGGGCATCACATTCGACACCGGCGGCATCTCGATCAAGCCGGCCGCCAACATGCACCACATGACCTCGGACATGGGTGGCGCGGCGGCGGTCATCGCCACCGTGGTGCTGGCCGCCAGACAGAAACTGCCGATCGAGGTCATCGCGACCGTGCCGATGGCCGAGAACATGCCCTCGGCGACCGCGCAGCGCCCGGGCGACGTGCTCACCCAATACGGCGGGATCACAGTCGAAGTGCTCAACACCGACGCCGAGGGCCGGCTGATCCTGGCCGACGCGATCGTACGGGCCTGCGAGGACGACCCGGATTACCTGATCGAGACCTCGACCTTGACCGGTGCGCAGACCGTCGCACTGGGTTCCCGCACGCCGGGCGTGATGGGCAGCGAAGAGTTCCGCGACCGGGTCGCGACGCTGTCGCAGTCAGTCGGTGAAAACGGTTGGGCGATGCCACTTCCCGAGGAACTCAAGGACGATCTGAAGTCCACGGTGGCCGATCTGGCCAACGTCAGCGGGTCCCGCTATGCCGGGATGCTCGTGGCAGGCACGTACCTGCGCGAGTTCGTCGCCGACGGTGTCCAGTGGACGCACATCGACATCGCCGCGCCGGCCTACAACACCGGGGGCCCATGGGGTTACACCCCCAAGGGCGGCACCGGTGTGCCGACGCGCACGATGTTCGCGGTCCTGGAGGACATCGCCGCGAACGGCTGATCGAGCCACGGCTGCGGAGGGTTGGACAGTGAGCGCGCCCGACGTGAACACAGCGGCGAGATTCCTTCACAATCTCGCGATCCTGTTCACGTCGGGCGCCGTGCTCGCCGGATGTTCCGGGTCATCGAGCCCGCCGCCCGCCGCTCCCCCGAGCACGACCTCGGCGACGGCCGCGACGACGGCACCTACCACCACACCGGCCACCCCGGCCGGTGTCCAACCGCGCCTGGCTCCGGACCCCGTCCGGCTGGCGGAGGATCTCGTTGCCGATGAGCGGGCGCTGCGCGACCCGTCGGCACCGGAGCCGGCGCTGACACAGGCCGCCCGCCGCCAACAGGTGGCCTACCGCGCGATCGGCCGTCACCCCGAATGGGACGGGATCATCCGGCCGCGCATCCCGGCCGAACTGATCGCGTTCTACGACCGCAACGTCGATGCGCGGCGGCAACTCGCCACGCTGGCCGAACCGCGGGGCGCCCTACCCGCGTGGCGGATCAACTCCCCGCCGCCGGTTGAGGAGCTGCTGGCCGCCTACCGTGACGCCGAAGTCGCCTCCGGTGTCGGCTGGAGCCACCTCGCCGCGATCAACCTGATCGAGACGCACTTCGGCAGCGTGACCGGTGACAGTTCGGCCGGCGCCCAGGGTCCAATGCAGTTCATGCCGTCGACGTTTGCGGCCTACGGCATGGGCGGCGATATCCACTCGCCCCGGGACAGCATCATGGCGGCAGGTAATTACCTGGCCGCCAACGGTTTTGCGAACGATCCGGATCACGCCCTGTTCCGGTACAACAACGCCGACGCGTACGTGCGGGCGGTCAACGACTACGCCGCCGCGATGGCCGCCGATCCGGCGGCCCTCCGCGCGTTCTACCGCTGGGACGTGTACTACGTCTCCACCGCCGGTGATGTGCTGCTGCCCATCGGGTACGCCGCCGCATCGCCGATACCGGTCGGCGACTACCTGGCGGCGCACCCGCAGTAAACGGCTAGAGCGAACCCGACCGTGCCGCCCGGCGCAACGCCGACGGCACCAGTCGCGACACCCCGTAGGCCGCATAGGCCTCGGGGGTGACGGGGCGGATCGCCTTGCCCTTGGCGACGGACGCGACGATGGCCTTGGCCACCTTGTCCGGCCCGTAGCGTCGCGCGGCGAAGGCCTTCTTGGTCTGGGCCCGCAACTGCTCGACCTGCCCCTGCTTCTCGGCGGGGACGTCGAACCGGGTGGTGTCGATGATGTTGGTGTCGATCACGCCGGGGCAGATCGTGGTCAAACCGACTCCCGCCGAGACCAATTCGGCGCGCAGGCAGTCGGAGAACATGAAGACCGCGGCCTTGCTGGTGGAGTAGGCGTTCATCGACGCCGACGGCGAATAGGCGGCCATCGAGGCCACGTTGACGATGTGACCGCCGGTTCCGCGCTCGACCAGGCGTCGGGCAAATGACCTGCAGCAGTTGACGACTCCGCCGAAATTGACGTCGAGCACCCGATCGTACTGGTCGGCCGGGGTGTCGAGGAACTTACCGCCGTGGCCGATTCCGGCGTTGTTGACCACCACGTCGGGCACGCCGTGGGCGCTGCAGATCTGCTCGACGAAATTCTCCACCGCCTCGGCGTCGGACACGTCGAGGCCGTAGGCATGCGCCACTCCGCCGCGCGCGGCGATCTCATTGGCGGTGGACTTGGCGGAGGCTTCGTCGATATCGCTGACCACGATCTCGGCGCCCTGCGCCGCGAAGGCCAGCGCGGTGGCACGGCCGATGCCGCTGCCGGCACCGGTCACCGAAACCAGGGTGTCGCCGAAGGTTTCCCGCGATCGGCCGACCTGCGCGCGCCGCAGCGCACGCGATGCCGGGGCGCCCTCGATGTGATCGATCAGCTCGCCCGTCGCGTTGGCGATGGCGCGCCAGTGCGAGAACGGGGCCCAGTGCCCGGCCTTCAGGTCACGACGCCACAGCAACGGCACCCACTTCGACGCTTCGTCATAGCCGTGCCCGCGTACCACGGGATCGTGGTCGTTGCAGATCAACTGCACGGGCACCGTCACATAGTGGTCACTCCGCAACGTCGTGAATGAGCGAATCGCGTTGGCGCGGTAGATCTTCAGCCCGTTCGCCGCATCGATGTCGAGCGTCTCGGACTGGAATTTGGGGCCCGCGGTGTCGATGGCCTGCAGTCGGCGAGCCGCACCACGCCGCATCAGTGCGGGCGCGACGACGGGAACCGAGAACGGGATCCAGTAGCTGAACCGCGATGCCAGGTTCACCGCCTTGGCGAACCGGATGGGCCGGTACGGACGGGCCAAGCGACCGCGCACGAACGAGCCGTAGTGGTCGGTGCTGGGTCCCGATACCGACGTGAAGGACGCCACTCGCTCGGAGGCCTCGGGGCGGCTCAGGTACTCCCACACCCCCACCGATCCCCAGTCGTGGGCCAGGATGTGCACGGGGCGGCCGGGGCTGACGGCGTCGATCACCGCAGACAGGTCGTCGGCGAAGCGGTCCATGCGGTAGGCGGCGACGGCTTTGGGCACGTCCGAGGCGCCGGCACCGCGGTTGTCGTACCGCACGATGTGGAAGCGGTCCCCCAGTTCACCGGTCACGCCGTTCCACAACACGTGCGAGTCCGGCCATCCGTGCGCCATCACCAGCGTGGGGCGCTGCCGATCCCCTTGTTCGTAAACCGCGATGCGGGTTCCGTCCGAGCTGACGACGAAGCGCTCCATAGTCCACCCCTCCACGAGGTATCTGTAACGAACAGTATCCAATACCGGAGGTATCGGCTGCTTCGACTCTAGCGGTCGCCGAGTTCCTGACGCACGGCGCGCTCCCGTTCGATGCGCCGCCGCGCGTCGTGGTCGCGCATCCGTTGCGGATACCCGACCTTCTGCACGTCGTACACCGGGATCTGCAGCCGGTCGCTGAGCCGGCGTGCCCCGGCCTCACCACCGGCGCGGCGACGGGTCCACTCGCCGTCGGCAGCAACCAACACGACAGTCACCTCGGTGACGGTGGTGCGGGGTTCCACGAATGCCTCGACACCGACGTGCTCGGCGACCCAGCGCTGCAGATACCGCAGATCCTGGCCCGTGTCGCCGCCGGATCCGCGCGCCGAGCGACCCTGACGGAACGTATCGAACAACCCCAACGGAACGATCTCCTCAGCTCTGGGGAAGTTCGGCGAACTGCCCTGCAAACCCTCACTCGATAGTGCCAGAGCTCGGAGCAACCCTGAGTGAGTGCGAATGGTGCTGCAGTGACAGGATGGTTCCGACAATCCACCTAGGTGCCGTACCCAGTGCACCTAGCTGTGGTAAGCCAGAGTTCGAGTCGTCACAAGTGACCGTCCGAGGAGTCAATACATGGCCATCTCCGTCCAGATGCCCGCGCTAGGTGAGAGCGTCACCGAGGGGACCGTCACCCGCTGGCTTAAACAGGAGGGTGACACCGTCGAGATCGACGAGCCGCTGCTGGAGGTGTCCACGGACAAGGTCGACACCGAGATCCCGTCGCCCGCCGCAGGCGTCTTGACGAAGATCGTCGCCCAGGAGGACGACACCGTCGAGATCGGTGGCGAGCTCGCGGTCATCGGTGAGGCTGGCGAAGCCCCTGCTGCCGCCGCCGCACCGGCCGCCTCGTCGGAGTCAGCCACTTCTGTGGTGATGCCCGAGTTGGGCGAATCGGTCACCGAGGGCACGGTCACCCGCTGGCTCAAGAAGGTCGGCGAGTCCGTCGGCGTCGATGAGCCGCTGGTCGAGGTGTCCACCGACAAGGTCGACACCGAGATCCCGTCCCCGGTCGCCGGCACCCTGCTGTCGATCACCGCGCAGGAGGACGACACCGTCGCGGTCGGCGGCGAGCTGGCCAAGATCGGGGACGCTTCCGCCGCGCCGGCCGCTGCGCCCGCTCCCGCTCCGGCGGCACCCGCTCCGGCCCCGGCGGCTCCTGCCCCGGCGCCCGCACCCGAACCCAAGCCGGAACCGAAGCCCGAGCCGAAGCCTGAGCCTGCACCCGCAGCCGCCCCGGCGCCCGCAGCCGCTCCGGCCGCACCGGCACCTGAAGCTGCCCCCGCCGCTGAGGACGGTTCGCCGTACGTCACCCCGCTGGTGCGGAAGTTGGCCGCGGAGAACGGTGTCGACCTCGCAGAGGTGAAGGGCACCGGCGTCGGCGGTCGGATCCGCAAGCAGGATGTGCTCGCGGCCGCCGAGGCCAAAAAGGCTCCCCCGGCCCCGGCTCCCGCAGCACCGGCAGCCCCGGCCGCCGCGCCCGCTACCTCGGCGGCGCCCGCTCCGGCCTTGGCGCATCTGCGCGGAACGACGCAGAAGGCCAATCGGATTCGCCAGATCACCGCGAAGAAGACGCGTGAATCGTTGCAGGCGACCGCACAGCTGACCCAGACCCACGAGGTCGACATGACCAAGATCGTGGCATTGCGGGCCCGGGCGAAGGCGGACTTCGCCGAGCGCGAGGGTGTCAACCTCACCTATCTGCCGTTCATCGCCCGCGCCGTCATCGACGCGCTGAAGATCCACCCGAACATCAACGCCAGCTACAACGAGGACACCAAGGAGATCACCTACTACGACGCCGAGCACCTCGGCTTCGCGGTCGACACCGACCAGGGTCTGCTGTCGCCGGTGATCCACAACGCCGGTGACCTGTCGCTGGGCGGGCTGGCGCGCGCCATCTCCGACATCGCGGCGCGGGCCCGTTCGGGCAACCTGAAGCCCGACGAGTTGTCCGGCGGCACGTTCACCATCACCAACATCGGTAGCCAGGGCGCGCTGTTCGACACGCCGATCCTGGTGCCGCCGCAAGCGGCGATGCTGGGCACCGGGGCGATCGTCAAGCGGCCGCGGGTGATCTCCGACGCATACGGCAACGAGTCGATCGGTGTGCGTTCGGTGTGCTACCTGCCGCTGACCTACGACCACCGACTCATCGACGGCGCCGACGCCGGCCGATTCGTGACCACCATCAAGCGCAGGCTCGAAGAAGGTGCTTTCGAGGCCGACCTCGGGCTGTAAGAGCCGTTAGGAGGGGCTCCCCACTGTGGCGGATGCCGTCATCGCGATAGCGGGATCATCCGGTCTGATCGGTTCGGCGCTGGTGTCAACGCTGCGTGCCGCCGATCGCCGGGTACTCCGGATCGTACGCAGGGCACCATCGAACGGCGACGAGCTGTTCTGGAACCCCGACACCGGAGAGTTCGACGCAGGCGCGCTGCAGGGCGTGGACGCGGTGGTGAATCTCTGCGGCGTCGGCGTCGGCGACAAGCGGTGGTCGGGCGCCTTCAAGCAGAGCCTGCGGGACAGCCGGATCGGGCCCACCGAGGTACTCGCCGGCGCCGTGGCCGACGCCGGGGTGCCGGTGCTGATCAACGCGAGCGCGGTCGGCTATTACGGCGACACCAGGGACCGGGTGACCGACGAGTCCGCGCCCGAGGGTCGCGGGTTCCTGGCCGGGCTGTGCGCGGACTGGGAAGCGGCCACCGCGCCGGCCGTCGCGGCCGGCGCGCGGGTGGTGCTGTTGCGCACCGGGTTGGTGATGGCCCCGTCCGGGGGCATGGTGAACCGGCTCAAGCCGTTGTTCTCACTGGGCCTGGGCGCCCGGTTGGGCAACGGCAGGCAGTACATTCCGTGGATCAGCCTGGAGGACGAGGTCCGCGCGGTGCTGTTCGCGATGGCGACCGAAAGTCTTTCGGGCCCCGTCAATCTCACCGGTCCGGCCCCGGTGACCAACGCCGAGTTCACCGCGGCGCTGGGCCGTGCCGTCAACCGCCCCACGCCGGTGATGGTTCCGGGGTTTGCGCTGCGCACGCTGCTGGGCGAGATCGCAGACGAAGGACTGCTCATCGGTCAGCGCGCCATCCCCGCCGCACTGGAACGCGCCGGCTTCACGTTCCACCACAACACGGTGGGCGAGGCGCTGGCCTACGCCACCGCACCCAAAGACCTGTGACCGGCATCCGGGAGCAGCCGGGGCGTACCGTCGACGCTGTGACATCCATCCGCTCTGCCGCGGTTCCCGTCGAGGTGCGGCGCGTGGGCACGCTCGACTACGAAGCCGCCTGGGAGCTACAGCGCGAGATCGCCGACGCCCGGGTGGCCGGCGGTCCTGACACGCTGCTGCTGCTCCAGCACCCGGCCGTCTACACCGCGGGCAAGCGCACCGAGCCGCACGAGCGCCCGGTGGACGGCACGCCCGTCGTCGACACCGACCGCGGCGGCAAGATCACCTGGCACGGCCCCGGTCAGCTGGTGGGCTACCCCATCATCGGGCTGACCGAACCGCTCGATGTGGTGAATTTCGTTCGGCGTCTTGAGGAAGCACTCATCACCGTGTGTGCGGATCTCGGATTGCAGACCGGTCGGGTCGAGGGACGCTCGGGCGTGTGGGTTGCCGGGGACGGACTTCGGCCGGCCCGCAAGGTCGGGGCGATCGGGATCCGGGTGTCCCGGGCGACGACGCTGCACGGGTTCGCGCTGAACTGCGACTGCGACCTGTCCGCGTTCACGTCGATCGTGCCGTGCGGGATCGCCGATGCCGGCGTCACGTCACTGACGGCCGAACTCGGCCGCCGCATCACCGTCGAGGACGTCACCGACCGCGTCGCCGCTGCGGTGTGTGACGCGCTCGACGGCCGACTCGAAGTAGCTCTGAACGTAGGATGAATCTGTGACTGTTGTGCCCGAAGGCCGGAAGCTGCTGCGTCTGGAAGTGCGGAACGCGCAGACGCCCATCGAACGCAAACCGCCGTGGATCAAGACCCGGGCCAAGATGGGTCCGGAGTACACCGAACTCAAGGGCCTGGTGCGCCGCGAAGGCCTGCACACGGTATGCGAGGAGGCCGGCTGCCCCAACATCTTCGAATGCTGGGAGGACCGGGAAGCGACATTCCTGATCGGCGGCGAGCAGTGCACGCGGCGGTGCGACTTCTGCCAGATCGACACCGGTAAGCCCGCCGAGCTGGACCGCGATGAACCGCGCCGGGTCGCCGAGAGCGTTCAGGCGATGGGGCTGCGCTACTCCACCGTGACCGGCGTGGCCCGCGACGACCTGCCCGACGGCGGGGCGTGGCTCTATGCCGAAACTGTCCGCTACATCAAGCGGCTCAACCCGACCACGGGTGTGGAGTTGCTGGCCCCGGACTTCAACGGCAACCCGGACCAGTTGGCCGAAGTGTTCGAGTCACGCCCAGAGGTATTCGCGCACAACGTCGAAACGGTGCCGCGCATCTTCAAGCGGATTCGTCCGGCGTTCCGCTACGAGCGCAGCCTCGAGGTGATCACCGCCGCCCGTAACTTCGGCCTGGTCACCAAGTCCAACCTGATCCTCGGGATGGGCGAGACCATCGACGAGGTGCACACCGCGCTGCGCGACCTGCACGAGGCGGGCTGCGACATCGTCACCATCACCCAGTACCTGCGGCCCTCCCCGCGCCACCATCCGGTGGAGCGCTGGGTGCACCCCGACGAGTTCGTCGCGTTGTCCGGCTATGCCGAGGGCCTCGGATTCGCCGGCGTGCTGGCCGGACCGCTGGTGCGCTCGTCCTACCGCGCGGGCAGGCTCTATGCCCAGGCCGCGCGGGTTCGGTTCGCCGATCGGCCCCCCGTATCCTGATGTAATGGCGAAATCCCGCAATGCCGCAGAAACGAAGGCGGCAAAGGCCGAGGCGAAGGCTGCCCGTAAGGCGGCCTCCAAGCAGCGGCGCAGTCAGTTGTGGCAGGCATTCCAGATCCAGCGCAAAGAGGACAAGCGCCTGCTGCCGTACATGATCGGCGCGTTCGTGCTGATCGTGGCCGCAGCGGTGGTTGCCGGTCTGCTCATCGGCGGGTTCACGATGTACACGCTCATCCCGCTGGGTGTGGTGCTGGGCGCGCTCGTCGCCTTCATCATCTTCGGCCGGCGGGCTCAGAAGTCGGTGTACCTCAAGGCCGAGGGCCAGACGGGTGCCGCGGCTTGGGCGCTGGACAATCTTCGCGGCAAGTGGCGGGTCACCCCCGGTGTCGCGGCGACCGGTCATTTCGACGCCGTGCACCGCGTGATCGGCCGCCCCGGCGTGATCTTCGTCGGCGAGGGTTCGGCCACTCGGGTCAAGCCCCTGCTGGCGCAGGAGAAGAAGCGTACGGCGCGTCTGGTCGGCGACATCCCGATCTACGACATCGTGGTCGGCAACGGCGAGGACGAAGTGCCGCTGTCCAAGCTGGAGCGCCACCTGAACAAGCTGCCGGCGAACATCACGGTCAAGCAGATGGACTCGATCGAGTCCCGGCTGGCGGCGCTGGGCACCAAGACCGGCCCGGCCGGCATGCCCAAGGGCCCGTTGCCCGGCGGTGCGAAGATGCGCGGTGTGCAGCGCACCGTCCGCCGGCGCTGACGAGCGCTTGCGCGAAGAACACTTGGCCCTGATGCCATTGCTCGTGCGTAACGCCATGGCGGTCTGACGGCAGACAGACGTGGCGTTACGTACGCGACAGGACCGACGCCGCTAGCGCCGCACGACCGCGGTGAACGTCAGCCGGTCGTGCAGGCCGCGCAGGTCACTGTCGGAGACCAGCGGCGGGATCACCAATGCGATCAACACCACACGCAGGAACGCCCGCACGATGCCGATCCGATCGCGCCCGTCGGCCGGCACCACGGCCAGGCCGACAGCAAGCTGCCCCGGGGTGAACGAGAACAGCCGCACCGCGACCGTCCCCAGCACCATCCAGATCACCAGCACGGCCGTGGACAGCATCGGCAGCGAAATCAGGCCCAGGGCCATCACCAGACCGGCCAGCCCGTAGGCCACCAGCCAATCGATGCACAGCGCACCGAGCCGCCGGCCCATCCGGGCCAGCGAGCCGGGTCCGGACTCGGGCAAGCCGAGGCGCTCACCGGGGTATTTCCCCCGGCCATCCAGCGCGTCCTCGCCGTCGCCGGCGTCGAAAGGTCCCGGTCCGGACAGCCAACTTCCCATCGTGCGCGCCATAGGGCAAGAATAGGCGGGGCCGGTTGAGAGACGGTCAGTAGCTCACGTCACAAAGAACGGTCATCGCGTAACTTGCGCGCAACATATGGTTGACGACTGCGCAACATCGTGTCCTTAGCGTCAACCCGCGGGTTACCAGTAAAGGAGAACACTCAGTGGCAGAAAAGACGTCCGACGACATCTTCAAGCTGATCAAGGACGAGAACGTCGAGTATGTCGACATTCGCTTCTGCGATCTGCCCGGCGTCGTCCAGCACTTCTCGATCCCGGCGTCGGCGTTCGACCAGAGCGTCTTCGAGGACGGCCTCGCGTTCGACGGCTCGTCGGTCCGCGGCTTCCAGTCGATCCACGAATCCGACATGATGCTGCTGCCGGACCCCGACACCGCGCGCATCGACCCGTTCCGCGCCGCCAAGACGCTGAACCTGAACTTCTTCGTGCACGACCCGTTCACCCGTGAGGCGTACTCCCGCGACCCGCGCAACGTGGCCCGCAAGGCGGAGAACTACCTGGCGAGCACCGGTATCGCCGACACCTGTTACTTCGGTGCCGAGGCCGAGTTCTACATCTTCGACTCGGTGAGCTTCGACTCCAAGATGAACGGCACCTTCTACGAGGTGGATTCCGAGTCGGCGTGGTGGAACACCGGCGAGCCCTTCGAGGCCGACGGCAGCGCCAACCTCGGTTACAAGGTCCGCCCCAAGGGCGGCTACTTCCCCGTCGCCCCGTACGACCACTACGTCGACCTGCGCGACGAGATGTCGACCAACCTGATCAACGCCGGGTTCACCCTGGAGCGCGGCCACCACGAGGTGGGCACCGCCGGCCAGGCCGAGATCAACTACAAGTTCAACACGCTGCTGCACGCGGCCGACGATGTGTTGCTGTTCAAATACATCATCAAGAACACCGCGTGGGCCAACGGCAAGACCGTCACCTTCATGCCCAAGCCGCTGTTCGGTGACAACGGGTCGGGCATGCACGCCCACCAGTCGCTGTGGAAGGACGGCAAGCCGCTGTTCCACGACGAGTCCGGCTACGCGGGCCTGTCCGACATCGCCCGCCACTACATCGGCGGCATCCTGCACCACGCCCCGTCGCTGCTGGCGTTCACCAACCCCACGGTGAACTCCTACAAGCGTCTGGTGCCCGGCTACGAGGCCCCGATCAACCTGGTCTACAGCCAGCGCAACCGCTCGGCCTGTGTCCGTATCCCGATCACCGGCAACAACCCGAAGGCCAAGCGCCTCGAGTTCCGTTGCCCGGACAGCTCGGGTAACCCGTACCTGGCGTTCGCGGCGATGCTGATGGCCGGCATCGACGGCATCAAGAAGAAGATCGAGCCGCTGGCCCCGGTCGACAAGGATCTCTACGAGCTGCCGCCGGACGAGGCCGCCAACATCCCGCAGGCCCCGACCTCGCTGGCCGCGGTGATCGACCGCCTCGAAGAGGACCACGAGTACCTCACCGAGGGTGGCGTGTTCACCGAGGACCTGATCGAGACCTGGATCTCCTACAAGCGGGAGAACGAGATCATGCCGATCCAGATCCGGCCTCACCCGTATGAGTTCTCGCTCTACTACGACGTTTAGTCGGCACCGCCGACGCGACGTTTAAGTCGGCACCGCCGACGCGACGTTTAAGTCGGCACCGCCGACGCGACGTCTAAGTCGTTCACGTCGTGTAGTTGAGTTCAGACTGTGGCCCCCGGCTCTTGCCGGGGGCCACAGTTTTAGGCTAACCTAACTACCGCGAGCACAACCGCTCGCGGTGCTGACAACCTCACAGGTCAACGGAGAGATTCGTTGGCCTTTTCGTTTCTCTCCAGCCGTATTCACTTATGAGAGAACGAGGTTCGCCATGTTCACGGTTTTCATGCTGGTCAAGACCAATCCGGAATGGCTCGGATTCCCGGTGGCCAAACGCTTCGACGAGTTGGCCCGGCACCTGCAGCCGATACTCGATCGCCATCCCGCGGTGAATTTCCGTTGGTACGACACGGAGTTCTACACCGCCAGGGTCACCGACCTCCTGCTGTGGGAGACCACCGATCCGCACGAGTATGAGCTCGCGGTCGAGGAGCTCCGCGAAACACCACTGTGGGACCGCTATTTCACCATCGTCGAGATCCTCCCGGGGGTGGCCAACGCGTACGCGGACAACTACGGCAGATCCGCCCTCGGGTAGGCACCCGGCCGGCGGCCTGCGCAGCGCCGAAAGCACAATGGACCGATGCGTGTTCTGGTGCAGCGGGTGACGTCGGCGAGTGTGACGGTCGACGGCGAAGTCGTCGGTGTCATCGAGCCGAACCCGCAGGGGCTGCTCGCCCTCGTCGGGGCGACCCATGGCGACGACGCCGCCAAGGCGCGGCGAATGGCCGAGAGGCTTTGGCAGTTGCGGATTCTGGACGGCGAGAAATCCGCATCTGACGTTGCCGCCCCCATCCTGGTGATCAGTCAGTTCACGTTGTACGCGAATACCGACAAGGGCAGGCGACCGTCGTGGAATGCGGCGGCGCCGGGCCCTCTCGCGGAACCACTGGTGGCCGAATTTGCCGACGCGCTCGCGAAGCTGGGCGCGGTTGTGGAAACGGGAGTTTTCGGTGCGGATATGCGGGTGGAACTGGTCAATGACGGACCGGTAACGGTGTTGCTCGAGCTGTGAGTTTTCTACGAGCTGCGCGTATTGTCAGGACATGACGACCAAATTGGACACTCGACTGGGCTCGCTTTCGCCCGCTGTGATCAGCTTGTTCCGTGTCGTGTTCGGTTTCCTTTTCACCATCCACGGCGCATCGAAACTCTTCGCCTGGCCTGTTGATTCGGGAAGCGGCGCCGTGCCCGTCGGCACCTGGCCGTACTGGTACGCCGGTGTTCTGGAACTGGTGCTCGGCCTGCTCATCATGGTGGGGCTGTTCACCCGTATCGCCGCATTCATCGCCTCGGGCCAGATGGCGTTCGCCTACTTCACCCAGCATCAGCCCACCGGCCTATGGCCGATCGAGAACGGCGGCGAACTCGCCGTGCTGTACTGCTTCGGCTTCCTGCTGCTGGCCGCAATCGGTGGTGGCGCTTACGCGTTGGACGCGGCGCGCAGTAGGCGCACCTAGTCCAGCGCGAGGTCCTTGCGGAACCGTTTCAGTCCGTCGATCTTCTCGGCGAGTGTGGCGGCGGGCCCGGAGTAGAACATCCAGGGCATGGTGATGATGCCCTGGATACCACCGGCTTCGGCGCGCGCGTAGTGCTCGGGGGCGAAGGCGTCGGTCAGCGGTGTGATGACGGTGAAATCATCCATCGTCAAACCCTTTTCGGCGCGCAGGTCACGTAGCCGGTCGACTCGCTGCAAGGCGGCTTCGGTGGAGATCAGATCGCCGATCCAGCCGTCGTGCCGCGCCGCCCGGCGCAGCGCGATATCGGACAGCCCGCCGACATAGATCGGGATCCGCGGCGGCGTGGGCTCCATCTCGAGGCGTGGCGTGGAGTAGAACTCGCCGGAGAACTCGGTCCACCCGGGCTCCCACAGCTGCTTCATCAATTCGAGCATCTCGTCGGTGCGCTTGCCGCGTCGCGCGAACTGCTGCCCCAGCAGCTCGAACTCCTCCTCGCACCACCCGACCCCGATGCCGAGTTCCAGCCGTCCGCCGGCCAGATAGGCCGCGGTGCCAATGGCTTTGGCAGCCGAGTACGGGTCGCGCATCGCGGGCAGGTAGACCGTGGTGACGAACTTCAGCCGGGTGGTGACCAGAGCCAGTGCCCCGATCATCACCCACGGGTCCGGCCAGTCGGTGAACGCCTCCCAGCGGCGCTTGCCGTCCTTGGTGTACGGATACGGAGTCTTCAGCGTCTCAAGGTTGACCACATGATCCGGGATGCCCATCCCGTCGTAGCCGAGATCGTCTGCGGCCCTGGCCACCTCGACGGCCTCCCGGGTGTCCATGAAGGCCATGCTCACGTAGATCTTCATCCGGCATCCCGCGCCCACGCCGGCGTGATGAAGACCCCTTCAGCCTCGACGGTGATTCCGTCGGCGTCGCTGATATGGCCCCGCGCAAAGGTTTTGACGCCCTCGGTCCGGTCGATGTAGGCCTCGGCGCGCAGCGGCCCCAGCGGCGTGCCCCGGCGATATCGGCACGTGATGGTCCCGGTGTAGCGCGGCTCGTGTAGTCCGCCGCTGGCCACCTCGCCGAGAATGTGGTCGAGTACCAACGCGCAGATGCCACCGTGCACCCAGCCCAGCGGCCCCTCGTAGGCGGCGCCCAGCACGAATTCACTCCAGCAGCTGCCGTCCTCGGCGTGCTCGATCACCAGCGGCGGGGCCAGCGCGTTGCGTAATCCGACGACCGGATTCGCCCACACGACCGGCCGGTTCGTCTCGGCATGCAGCACGGCGTGCGGCCCGTCGCGCTGTTCGCGGCGCAGTGAGGCGGTGACGGCTTCGACGGCCGCGGTCGCCTCGGCAATGGTCTGTGGGTCCACCTCGGTGCGCACTCCGGCGTCGACGAGTTCGCGCATCGCCTGGGCGAAGGGCTCATAAAGGGCTTCGAGCCGATCGTGCTCGGCCGCGGTGATGACGTCGAACGTGTGCTTCATCCGGACTCCCAGTGAATTGGTTATACGCCCTTATTAACACCACCCACTGTGACGTCCCGCACGCGGGGCACTACTCGCCGCCGAAAATCTTCCGGACCACACCCTTCGCCCGCCGCGTCACCCGCAGATAGTTGTCCAGGAACTCCCCGCCGTCGTCGCTGCCCCAGCCGGCCGCCAGGGCCACCGCATTGAGCTGGCGGCCCGGTCCGGGCAACTGGTCGGTGGGCTTGCCGCGCACCAGCACCAGGGCGTTGCGCGCCCGCGTGGCCGTCAGCCAGGCATCGCGTAACAGCGCGACATCGCTCTCGGCGACCAGCTCGGCCGCACCGATCGCGTCGAGGGTCTGCAATGTCGAGGTGTTGTGCAGCGCGGGGAACCTGTGCGCGTAGCGCAGTTGCAGCAGCTGCACGGTCCACTCGATGTCGGCCAGGCCGCCACGGCCCAGCTTGGTGTGCGTGTTGGGGTCCGCGCCGCGCGGGAGACGTTCGGCGTCGACGCGGGCCTTGATGCGGCGGATCTCCTGGACGGTATCGGCCGATACTCCGCCGGCGGGGTAACGGGTCTTGTCGGCCATGAGCAGAAAGCGCTCACCGAGATCCAGATCGCCGGCCACCCGGTGGGCTCGCAACAGCGCCTGGATCTCCCACGGCTGGGCCCACTGCTCGTAATAGGCCGCATACGAGGCCAGCGTGCGCACCAGCGGTCCGTTTCGCCCCTCTGGGCGCAGCCCGGTGTCGACCTCCAGCGGCGGATCGGCGCTCGGCGTCCCCAGCAGGGCCCTGACCTGTTCGGCGATGCTCACCGACCAGCGCACGGCCACAGACTCCTCGACGCCCGAGACGGGTTCGCATACGAAAATCACATCGGCGTCGGAGCCGTAGCCGAGCTCGCCGCCGCCGAGGCGTCCCATCCCGATGACCGCGATGCGCGCGGGCACACCGGATTCCGGTGTGTTGGCCCGGATCACCGCGTTCAGCGCGGCCTCCAGCACCGCGACCCACACCGCGGTCAGTGCCTTGCAGACATCCGTCACGTCGAGCAGGCCCAGCACGTCAGCCGAGGCGATGCGGGCCAGTTCCCGCCGGCGCAGCGTGCGTGCGGCCGCGATGCCGCGCACCGGGTCCGGGTGCCGACCGGCAGAGGCCACGAGTGCGCGAGCCACGCTGTCGGGATCGCCGTCGAGCAGTTTCGGCCCGCTGGGGCCGTCGGCGTACAGCTGGATCACCTCGGGGGCCCGCATCAGCAGTTCCGGGATGTAGGCCGAGGTGCCGAGCACGCGCATCAGCCGCTTGGCCACCGCTCCCTCGTCGCGCAGGGTCGACAGATACCAGCGCTGCTCGGCCAACTCCTCGCTGATCCGGCGGTAGGCCAGCAGGCCGGCGTCGGGGTCCGGCGTGTCCGAGAGCCAGTCCAGCAGCGTCGGCAACAGCACCTGTTGCACCCGAGCACGGCGTCCGCCCTGGCCGGTGAGCGCCGCCAGGTGCGTCAGCGCGCTCTGCGGTCCCTCGTAACCCAGTGCGGCGAGCTGACGTTCGGCCGCCTCGGTGCTCATGCCGGTACCGATACCGACCGCCGGCTGGCCCACCGATTCCAGCAGCGGCTGGTAAAAGAGCTTGGCGTGCAACCGCGACACCCGCATGCTCTGCCGTTTGAGTTCCTCGCGCAGCACCCCCGCCGCGTCGTGGCGTCCGTCGGGGCGCACGTGCGCGGCCCGGGCCAGCCATCGGTAGGCCTCGTCGTCGCTGTCGTCGGGCAGCATGTGGGTGCGCTTGAGCCGCTGCAGTTGCAGCCGGTGTTCGAGCAGCCGCAGGAATTCGTAGGACGCGGTCATGTTGGCGGTGTCGTCGCGACCGATGTAACCGCCCTCGCCGAGGGCCGCCAGCGCATCGACGGTGGACGCCACATGCAGTGAGTCGTCGTTGCGTCCGTGCACCAATTGCAGGAGCTGGACGGCGAATTCGACGTCACGCAGGCCGCCGGTGCCGAGCTTGAGCTCGCGGGCCCGTACCCCGGCCGGGACGAGTTCCTCGACGCGGCGACGCATCGCCTGCACCTCGGGAACGAAATCCTCACGCTCGCAAGCGGTCCACACCATGGGCATCAGGGCATCGATGTAGGCCTTGCCGAGTTCGGCGTCGCCCGCGGCGGGACGCGCCTTGAGCAGTGCCTGGAATTCCCAGGTTTTCGCCCAGCGCTGGTAGTAGGCGACATGGGAGTCCAGCGTCCGGACCAGTTGGCCGCGTTTGCCTTCCGGGCGCAACGCGGCATCGACCTCGAAGAAGGCATCGGCGGCGAATCGCATCATCTCGCCGGCCACCCGGGTTGCGGTCGCCAGGTTGTCGTCGCCATCTCCGTCCGGGACGGGCTCCCCCACGAAGATGACGTCGACGTCGCTGACGTAATTGAGCTCGCGCGCACCGCATTTACCCATGGCGACGACGGCCAGCCGGGGCTCCACCCCGTCCTCACACACGACCCTGGTGGCCACCGTCAGGGCGGCACCCAGTGCGGCGTCGGCCAGATCGGACAGGTGAGCGGCGACCTCGACGAACGGCAGCACCGGCTCGTTCTCGACGGTCGAGGCCACGTCGAGCGCGGCCAGGACCAACAGGTGGTCACGGTAGAGATCTCGCAGCGCGGGCACGGCACTGCTTGTGCCCCTGTCGATCTCGGCATTGCGGGCGGCAGCGGTGAAGACGCGGTGCAGCTCCTCGACACCGGGGAGTACGACGTCGCCGATCAACAACCGCCACGACTGCGGGTGGGCGACGACGTGGTCACCGAGGGCCAGGGATGATCCCAACACACCGAACAGCCGGCCCCGCAAGGCCCGGTCGGTCAGCAGTTGGCGGTTGAGCTCGTCCGCGTCCGCCCCCAGCGCATCGGCCAGTCGCACCATGGCCAGCAGCGCTACGTCGGCGTCGGGAGCGCGCGACAGCGACCACAGCAACTCGACGTACGCCTCGGTGTTCCAGCCGAGCTGTTCGAGGTGGGCCGACGCCTGCGGATGGACCAGACCGAGCCGACCGACGCTGGGCAGTTTCGGGCGATCGGTTGCAGGCTTGGGCACGTTCACGACGGTAGCGCACGAAGCTCGGGCGCCGCCCCCGACTCAGAGCGACAGGTAGTTCTTCAGCTCGTAGGGCGTGACGTGGCTGCGGTAGTTCTCCCACTCCGCGCGCTTGTTGCGCAGGAAGTAGTCGAATACGTGCTCCCCCAACGCTTCCGCCACGAGCTCGGAGTTCTCCATGGCTTCCAGCGCGTTGCCCAGGCTGGACGGCAGCTCGCGGTAGCCCATGGCGCGCCGCTCCTCGGGCGTCAGGCTCCACACGTTGTCCTCGGCCTGCGGGCCGAGGACATAGCCCTTCTCGACGCCGCGCAGACCGGCGGCCAGCAGGACCGCGAAGGTCAGGTACGGGTTGCATGCCGAGTCGGGGCTGCGGACCTCGACGCGCCGCGACGACGCCTTGCGCGGGGTGTACATCGGGACCCGCACCAGCGCCGAGCGGTTGGCCGCGCCCCACGAGGCGGCGGTGGGTGCCTCGCCGCCGTGCACCAGACGCTTGTAGGAGTTCACCCACTGGTTGGTGACCGCACTGATCTCGCTGGCGTGCTCCAGGATGCCCGCGATGAAGGACTTGGCCACATCGGACAGCTGCAGCGGGTCGTCGGGGCTGTGGAAGGCGTTGGTGTCGCCCTCGAACAGGCTCATGTGCGTGTGCATGGCCGAGCCGGGGTGCTCGCCGAACGGCTTGGGCATGAACGACGCCCGCACGCCGTCGGCCAGGGCGACCTCCTTGACCAGATACCGGAAGGTCATCACGTTGTCGGCCATCGACAGCGCGTCGGCGTAGCGCAGGTCGATCTCCTGCTGGCCGGGCGCGCCCTCGTGGTGGCTGAACTCCACCGAGATGCCCATCTGCTCCAGCGCCTCGATGGCGTGGCGGCGGAAATTCGGGGCCGAATCGTGCACGGCCTGGTCGAAATAGCCGCTGTTGTCGGCAGGCACGGGCACCGACCCGTCGTCCGGGCCGGGCTGCAGCAGGAAGAACTCGATCTCGGGGTGCACGTAGCAGGTGAAGCCCAGGTCGCTGGCCTTGGCCAGCTGGCGGCGCAGCACGTGCCGGGAGTCGGCCCACGACGGTGAGCCGTCCGGCATGGTGATGTCGCAGAACATGCGGGCCGAGTAGTGCTTGCCCGCGCTGGTGGTCCAGGGCAGCACCTGGAAGGTGGACGGGTCAGGCCGGGCGACGGTGTCGGATTCCGAGACGCGGGCGAAGCCCTCGATCGAAGAGCCGTCGAAACCGATGCCCTCCTCGAAGGCGCCTTCGAGCTCGGCGGGGGCGATCGCTACCGATTTGAGGTAGCCGAGGACGTCGGTGAACCACAACCGAACGAACCGGATATCGCGTTCCTCCAGGGTGCGCAGCACGAATTCCTTCTGGCGGTCCATGCCCGCAGCGTAGGCATCGGCTGTTAAATCTGTGTTACAGCCCTGGAAGACTTAGCAGGAGAGGTCGCCCGGGGAGGTTCCGTTGACGAAGAAACCCAGCACGGCGGTGTCCACGCAGGCGTCCCCGTTGAACACCACGGTGTGTTGGGTGCCGCGGAAGGAGATCAGGGACGCGCCCATTTGCCGGGCCAAGTCCACGCCGGCCTGATACGGCGTGGCGGGGTCTCCGGTGGTGGACACCACCACGACCTTGCCCGGTCCGGGCCCGGTGACCGGGTGCGGCGCAGAGGTCGCGGGAACCGGCCACAGGGCGCAGATGTCGCGGGGCGCGTATCCGGTGAACTCGCCGTAGGCCATGAACGGTGCCTCGGCGCGGATTCGCTGATCCGCGTCGGCCCACACCGCCGGGTCGGTCGGGAACGGCGTGTCGACGCAGCGGATCGCGGTGAAGGCGTCCTGCATGTTCTTGTAGTGACCGTTTTCGTCGCGGCGCCAGTAGTCGTCGGCGAGCAGCAGCAGGTCACCGGCGTCGGTGCCGCGCGTCAACCCGAGCAGCCCGCTGGTCAGGTAGGGCCAGTACCGCGCCGAGTAGAGGGCGTTGCCGGTACCGGTGATCGCGTCGGCGTAGCCGAGTCCGCGCGGGTCCGAGGTGGTGGCCGGCGTCGTCGTCAGCGGATCCACCAGTCCCTTGAACCGGCCGACGAACTGCGCCGGATCGGTGCCCAGCGGGCAGTCTGCCGATTGCGCGCAGTCCGCGGCGTAGGTGTCGAAAGCCCTCTGGAAGCCGGCGAGCTGGCGGATGTTCTTGGTGACGGGATCCAGGCTGGGGTCGATCGCCCCGTCGAGCACCATGGTGCGCACCCGGTCGCCGAACTGTTCGGCGTACGCGCCGCCGAGTTCGGTGCCGTAGGAGAAGCCCAGATAGTTGATCTGGTCTTCCCCCAGCGCGGCCCGCACCGCATCCATGTCCCGCACCGCCGAGGCGGTGCCCACGTTGGCCAGGAACGGTGCGCCCATGCGGTCCAGGCACTGCTGGGCGAACTGACGGTAGACGTCTTCGATGTGGGCCACCCCGGCCTGGCTGTAGTCGGTCAGCGGCTCGCGGCGATAGGCGTCGATCTCGGCGTCGGTGCGGCAACGCAGCTCCGGGGTGGAATGCCCGACACCGCGCGGGTCGAAGCCGACGAGATCGAAATGGTCGGTGAGTGGTGAGCCGGCCAGCGCGGCGCCCATGCCGGCGACCGTGTCCACCGCCGAGGCGCCTGGGCCGCCGGGGTTGATGAACAAGGCGCCGATCCGGTCACCGGTGGCCGGTATCCGGATGACCGCCAATTGCGCTTGCGCGCCTTGAGGATCCGGGGAATTCCAGTCCAGCGGTACCGGGACGGTGCTGCATTGTGCGGTCGGGATCGCGGCCGGATTCTGCACCCAGCTGGCGCAACTCCCCCATTCCGGCCCCGATTCCGGAGCAGCCTGCGCGACCGGGCAGACCACGGCGGTGGCACCGAGCAGCACCGCCGCCAAAAATCGTCCCGCCCCGCCCGCCCACCACACGGCAGTCATGGTCGCACGGCGGTCGGTACCGGGTCTGTGCCTGAGGCCGACCAGAGATCGGCCGGAGACCATCCGGTGACCTTTCCGGCCGGATCGGTCAGCAGCGGGTCCCGGGCGGCGGCACCGTCACGTCGACGAGGTAGGTGGCGGCGATGTCGTCGATGCACTTGTTTCCCTGGAACACCACGGTGTGCTGGGTGCCCTCGAAGGTCACCAGGGTGCCGCCGAGCTGACGGGCCAGGTCGACACCGGCCTGGTACGGCGTCGCCGGGTCGTTGGTGGTCGACACGATCAACGTCGGGGGCAGCCCCTTCACCGAGATCTCGTGCGGCTTGCTGGTCGGCGGCACCGGCCAGAACGCGCAGGTGCCCAGCGGGGCGTGCCCGGTGAATTCGCCGTAGCTCATGAACGGCGCCACCTCGCGGGCCCGTCGGTCCTCGTCGACGACGGTGGCTCGGTCGGTGATGGCCGGCTTGTCCACACAGTTGACCGCGACGCGCACGTCGGTCGAATTGTTGTAGTGGCCCTTGGCATCCCGGCCCATGTAGAGGTCGGCCAGCGCCAGCATCACATCGCCGTTGCCGTTCTTCAGCCCGGTCAGGCCCTCGGTCAGGTGCCGCCACAGATTCGGCGAGTACAGCGGCAGGATGGTGCCCACGGTGGCGTCGCTGTAGCTCAGCCCGCGCGGATCCCGCGTCTTGGCCGGATGTTCCACCAGCGGGTCGACCAGGCTCTTGTACACCTCGACGGCCTTGGCCGGATCCGTGCCCAGCGGGCAGTCGGGGTTCTTGGTGGCGCAGTCGGTGGCGTAGTCGTCGAAGGCCTTCTGGAATGCCGCGGCCTGACGGATGTCCTCTTCGACCGGATCCGCATTGGGGTCGACGGCGCCGTCGAGGATCATCGCGCGGACCTTGTCCGGGAACTGCTCGGCGTAGGTCGCACCGATGCGGGTGCCGTAGGAGTAGCCCAGGTAGGTCAGCTTGTCGTCGCCGAGCGCGACCCGGATCGCGTCGAGATCCTTGGCGACGTTCTCGGTGCCGACGTTTTCCAGGAACTCTTTGCCCATCTTGTCGACGCAGCGCTGGACGAAGTCCTTGGTTTCCTTCTCCAGGTGCTCGACGCCTTCCGGGGTGTATTCCACCGTCGGATCGGCGCGCAGCCGGTCGTTGTCCTCGTCAGAGTTGCACCACACCGCGGGGGTCGAGGACCCGACGCCGCGCGGGTCGAACCCGACGATGTCGAAGCGGTCCTTGACCGACTGCGGCAGGCCGGACAGCAGGGAGACGGCTGATTCGACCCCGGACTCGCCGGGGCCGCCGGGGTTGATCACCAGCGAGCCGATCTTCTGGCCCGCGGCCGGGAAGCGGATCATCGCCAGGCGGGCGATCTCACCCTCTGGCTTTGAGTAGTCGACCGGCACCGACAACAGCCCGCATTCGGCGTTGTCGGGGATTTGCACGTGGTCACCCGAACCGGCGTTGCACGGGAGCCATTGCACCGGCGTGCCGGGCCGTGGGACCGCTATCTGTGCTTCCCCGTCGACCACCTGGGTGCAGCCCGCCGCGGCGACCGCCGTCGCCGCCAGCAGCGCGCCGAACCTCATCCTGAACTTCATGGCTGACCATGCTGCCATGGCACGACATCGCCGCAGGCCCGGCCTGGTCGCGACGCGCGGTGGCACTATCGGGTAGCGGCGAGGAGTTCTTCGAGCGCCACGTGGAAATCGTCGGCCATGTCCCACAGGTCAGGCAGCAGATCCGGGCAGGACATGATGCCGACGTCGAGCATGCCGGTCAGCGACATCACGGTGATGTTGAGACCCGATCCGTGGAAGATCGGGCCCAGCGGGTACATGGCCTTGACCTCACAGCCCAGCATGTACAGCGGCTCCTGCGGCCCGGGCACGTTGGAGATGACGAGATTGTGGACCGGTTTGGCCCCGGACAGCCGGCTGGCCGCGTACACCCGCATCGCGGCGCCGAACACCGCAGGCGCGGCGAACTGTGTCCAGTCCTGGAGCAGCGTCGCACCGATCGCGGAACTGTGTTGCTTGGCAACCGAATTCGACGCGGCGATGGCCATCAGCCGCTGGGCCGGATCGTCGATGTTGGTTTCGAGCTTGGAGAACATCCCCGACACCTGATTGCGCCCGGGCCGGTCGGAACGGTCGTGCACGGACACCGGCACCATCGCGACCAGGGAGCTGTCCGGTAGTTCGCCGCGGTCGTGCAGGAAGGTACGCAGGACGCCGGACACCAGCGCCATCACCACGTCGTTGACCTTGACGTCGAAGTGGTTCTTGACGGTCTTGATGTCCTCGAGATCCAGCTGGGCGAATGCGACGCTGCGCTGACCGGTGATGTTGGTGTTGAACGCGGTCTTCGGTGCATTGAACGGGGCGGCCATCGCCTGGCCGTTGAAGGCCCGGCGCACGGTATCGATGACGGTGCTCGCAGTGGAGGGCAGCACGTTGGCCAGCTTCAGTGGGCGGGCCGCGAACCTGAGTGCACCGCTGATGGCGATCTCTGCGCCGGTGGCGCCGCCCACCCCGTCGACCGGCTCCGGCGGCGGTGCGTCCGCCTCGGTGGTGCACAACTGCGACATCAGGTTGGCACCGGTCACCCCGTCCACGCCGGAATGGTGCACCTTGGTCATCAGCGCCAACCGGCCGCCCGCATGGGCATCGGTGCCCGCCACGTTCTCGATGACCCACATCTCCCACAGCGGCCGAGTCCGGTCCAGCGGCAGCGAGGCGATGTGGCCGCAGATCTCGGACAGCTCGGCCCGCCCGCCGGGGGCGGGTAGGCCGATCCGGTGCAGGTGCCGGTTGACGTCAAAGTCCTTGTCTTCCACCCGCACCGGATGGTCGAGATTGAACCGGCTGTCGGCCAGTTTCTCCCGGAATTGCGGCATCGCCTTGATGGTCAGCGCCAGCGCGTCACGCAAGCGGTCGAACGTGTAGCCGCCCGGCATGGTCGAGGTATCCAGTTCGAGCACCGAGCACACGTGCATCGGCTGCGCCGCGGTTTCGAGGTACAGGAAACTGGCGTCGAGTCCGCTGAGCCGTTGCATGCCGCTGATGTTAGGTCCCGACGCTGAAACTGTGAGGAAATCCACTCGAACGTCGCTTTTGCCTTCATTCCCCGCGGTGGCAGACTGGCAGAGTCCGTCGAACCCGGGGACCGCAACGCGGCCTCGAGGATCGAACCGACCATCACAAGGGACGACGATGTCTGAACAGTCTGTTTATGGTGCTTCCGGAACCGCCGCAGAGTCGGCGGAGTCCAAGCCACGTACCAAGGTCCGCACGCTCACGCTGCAGAAATGGAAGTCCGAAGGGCACAAGTGGGCGATGCTCACCTGTTACGACTACTCCAGCGCGCGCGTGTTCGACGAGGCCGACATTCCGGTGCTGCTCGTCGGCGACTCGGCGGCAAACGTCGTGTACGGCTACGACACGACCGTGCCGATCACGATCGACGAGCTGATCCCGTTGGCCCGCGCGGTCGTCAAGGGCGCCCCGCATGCGCTGGTCATCGCCGACCTGCCGTTCGGCAGCTATGAGAGCAGTCCGGCCCAGGCACTGGCCACCGCGACCCGCTTCATGAAGGAGACCGGCGCGCAGGCGATCAAGCTCGAGGGCGGCGAGCGGATGGCCGATCAGATCGCGACGCTGTCGGCCGCCGGCATCCCGGTGGTGGCGCACATCGGCTTCACCCCGCAGAGCGTGAACGGGCTGGGCGGGTTCCGCGTCCAGGGTCGGGGTGACGCAGCCGAGCAGACGATCCACGACGCGATCGCCGTGCAGGAAGCCGGTGCGATCGCGGTGGTGCTGGAAATGGTGCCCGCCGAGTTGGCGACCCAGATCACCGGCAAGCTGACGATCCCCACGGTCGGCATCGGCGCCGGCCCCAATTGCGATGCCCAGGTGCTGGTCTGGCAGGACATGGCCGGACTCACCAGCGGCAAGACCGCGAAGTTCGTCAAGCGTTTCGCTGACGTGGGCGGCGAACTGCACCGCGCGGCAGCGCAGTACGCCCACGACGTGGCGACCGGGGTTTTCCCGGCCGAAGAGCACAGCTATTGATGTCGGCTTCAGGCCAGCGCGTCACCGAGTTTGACGAGTAACCGGGTCAGCGCTGTCTTGTCCTCACTGGTGAGGCCGGCGAACATCTCGTGTGCAGCGGCGATGTAGTCGGCCCGCCAGTGTCGGGCTTGCTCCTGCCCCTCGGCTGTCGTCGTCAATCGCACTGCCCGGCGGTCGTTTTCATCGGGTGCACGGACTACCAGCCCTTCCCGCACCAGAGCCTCGACGAGGGTTGACGCGGTGGCTTGGGTGATACCGACGGCCCTGGCCACCTCGGCTGAGCGGACCGGTTGCATCCGTTCGATCTCGGCGAGCAGCTTGGACCGTGGGGTCGACACCCCACGGTCGCCGAGGCGCTCGTCGAATGCGCGGACAACGGACTTGGCAGCGCGCCCGAAGGCATCGGCCAGTTCCGCCGCGCTCCGTTGCTCGTCGTTCACGACGGTTCTCCTCTGATTCGTTGACAGAGAATATCAGTGCTCATATAGTTTGATCTCATATAGTTAGAGATCTAACGAAAGGTCCGCCATGACCTCCCCACAGACATTCTCGCTAGGGTCGCTGGTCGTCCGACGTGTCGGATTCGGCGCCATGCAGTTGCCCGGGCCCGGAGTGTTCGGCCCGCCGCGTGACCACGACCAGGCGCTCGCGGTGTTACGCCGCGCGGTCGAACTCGGTGTCGACCACATCGATACCGCCCAGTTCTACGGGCCGGATGTCGCCAACGAACTCATCCGGGAGGCGCTGTACCCCTACCCGCAGAACCTGGCTCTTGTCACCAAGGTCGGTGGCAGGCGCGACGCCCAGGCCAACTGGCTGCCGGCGCAGCAACCCGCCGAACTGCGGCACAGCATCGAAGAGAACCTGCGCACCCTGGGGGTCGACCAGCTTGCCGTGGTGAACCTGCGGCTTTTCGGGGGCGACATCGGAGGTCCCGCCGAGGTCGACCACGGGTTGTTCGAGCAGCAACTGGACACCCTGATCACGGCTCGCGACGAAGGCCTCATCGCCGGCATCGGGCTGAGCAGCGCCTCACGCGAGCATGTTGAGATCGCGCTGGAGCGCACCGAGATCGCCTGCGTGCAGAACGCCTACAACCTCGCCGACCGCACCTCGCAGCCCGTGCTCGACCTGTGCATCGAACGCGACATCGCCTTCGTCCCGTTCTTTCCGCTGGGTTCGGCGTTCGCCGCGGACAATCCGGTCCTGGGCCATCCGACGATCCGGCGGGTGGCCACCGAACTGGGCCGTACGCCGGCGCAGATCGCGTTGGCGTGGACGTTGAATGTCGCGCCGAACGTGCTGCTGATTCCCGGGACGTCCTCGGTTGCCCACCTGGAGGAGAACCTGGCCGTCGCAGATATCGAGCTGCCGGCTGATCTCACCATCGAACCGGCTGCTGCCGGCCCGGCGGCCGGCTAGGCGAACTCGGGCCGGCGCTTGCCCAGGAACGCGTCGACGCCTTCGCGGCCGTCGGCGGAGTTGGCCCGCTCGGCGATGAACCGGCCTTCGGCTGCCATCTGCTCTTCGAGGCTGTTCTTGAACGAGGACACCAGCAGCGACTTGACCGCGCCGTTGGATCCACCGGAGCCTGCCGCGACTTCCTCGGCCAGTTTCGTGGCCCGGGCGGCCAGGTCGTCGCCGGCGACAACCTCGGTGATCAGTCCCCAGTCCAGCGCCTCGGCGGCCGAGAGCGTGCGGTTGGTCAGGATGAGCTCCTGCGCCCGGCGCAGTCCGACCAGTCGCGGCAGGTGGTAGGACGCGCTGCCGTCGGGGCTCAGCCCGACCTTGGTGTAGGCCATGGTGAAGGTGGCCGATTCGGCGGCCAGCACCAGGTCGCCGGCCACCGCGAGGCTGAAACCGGCGCCGGCGGCGGTGCCGTTGACCGCGGTGATCAGCACGGCGTCCATCCGGGCGAACGACGAGATGGCCTGGTGCAGGTCGTCGGCGACGCCCTTGATGAACCGGCCGCGGTCGGGCGCGGTGGCGAACGACTTCAGGTCGCCGCCCGCGCAGAAGAATCGGCCCGCACCGGTCAGCACCACGGCCTTGGTACCGGGCGTGTCGCAGCGCCGGGCGGCGTCGGCCAGTTCGCGAGTCATGGTGTCGTTCATGCCATTCGCGGCATCCGGGCGGTTCAGCGTGATGTGCGCGACGGCGCCGGACTGCTCGAACGAGATGGCTTCATAGGTGGGCTCGGTCACGGCCCGAACTCTAGCGGGCCGGGGTTTGCGGTGGCCGCAGCCCCAGCCGGGCGGCGGTGGCGTCCTCCAACGGGCCGAAATCGCCGTCGAACCCGAGGATCCGCAGCGCCCCCTCCCCGATCGCCCAGGGCTGCGCGGGCGCGCTCTCGACATCGTCGGAACGGCTGTTGACCACCGATTCCACCAATCGGAACGGCAGGTCAGCGGCGTCGGGCGGACCTGCGCATTCGGTGATCACCGCCTCCGACAGCCTCCGGTACACCTCCCGCAGCTCGGCGCGGCGGCGGCGGAACGGTTCGAACCGGTCGGTGCGCAGCTCGGGAAGCAGATACAGGGCACCCAGATTCCACCGGCCCGCGCACAGCTGATGCGCATCGGCGACCGCGAGCGTGTGCAGGTGCTGCGCCGCCGGCCCCGCGCTGTCGAGCAGCTCGGCGCCCAGGCGAAGGGCATCGTCGACGGTGCCGGCCAGCAACGCGTCGAGAATGTCGTCCTTGGTCGCGAAATGGTGATACAGCGAGGCTTGCCGGACCCCGACTTCGTCGGCGATGCGCCGCGTCGAGGTGCTGGCGTAGCCGTGGGTGGTGAACAGCTCGGCGGCGGCATCGAGAATCTGTTCACGGGCAGTCGCGCCCGGTCGGCGTGGCCGCTCCAGCCGCGGGCGTCCGCGCCCGGCAGCGGCGTTCGCCGGTGTCGTCTCAGCCGCCATGTCAGCAACAGTAGGAGACTCCCACCGACATCACCGACAGCGCGGTGGGGACAGCGGCAAGTCTTGATGTTGCTGTGACCGGACACCGGTCGTG
The DNA here is from genome assembly GCF_003855255.1 of Mycolicibacterium nivoides. Classification (NCBI taxonomy): domain Bacteria; kingdom Bacillati; phylum Actinomycetota; class Actinomycetes; order Mycobacteriales; family Mycobacteriaceae; genus Mycobacterium; species Mycolicibacterium nivoides. The sequence continues at coordinate 1,896,334 of NZ_CP034072.1, forward strand.
ACACCCACCTGGATATGGCACGCTGGTCCCATCCGATCTCCCGCCTCCGGTGCACAGCGAAGGTGACTATGGCCCCCGGCAAATCCAAGACCGCGAGGTACACCGAAATCGAGCGGAAGTTCGCGGTCACCGAGAACACCGTCTCGCCGTCGTTCGAGGGGCTGTCGGCCATCGCCGAGGTCGCACGCGTGGAAACCCAGCACCTGGATGCGGTGTACTTCGACACCCCGAATCGCGACCTTGCCGCGCACCGCATCACGCTGCGGCGCCGCACCGGCGGCAGCGACGCGGGCTGGCACCTGAAGCTTCCGGCCGGCGTCGACACCCGCACCGAGGTCCGCATGCCGCTGGGCACAGCAACCGACACCGTGCCCGAGGATCTGCGCGACATCGTGCTTGCGATCGTCCGGGACCGGCCGCTGTCCCCGGTGGCCCGGATCAGCACCGAGCGCAACGTGGCGGTGCTGCGCGGAGCCGACGGCGTCGGCCTGGCCGAGTTCTGCGACGACCGGGTGACCGCTTCGGTCACCGGCGAGGTAGCCGATGCACAGAGCTGGCGGGAGTGGGAGCTGGAGCTGCTCACCGCCGATGTGCCCGACGACCTGATGGACCGGCTGTCGAACCGGCTGGCGGATGCCGGCGCGGAACCGGCAGGGCACGGTTCGAAGCTGGCCAGGGTGCTCGGAACGGATGCGGCCCCGGCTCCTGCTCCCCCTGCCGATCCGGTGCACCGGGCCATCGCCGAGCAGATCGAGGCGCTGCTGGTGTGGGACCGCGCGGTCCGCGCGGACGCCTACGACTCGGTACATCAGATGCGGGTGACCACCCGCAAGATCCGGAGTCTGCTGCAGGAGTCCAAGGGCGCCTTCGGCCTCGACGACGACGGCTGGGTACTCGACGAGCTGCGCGCGCTGGCCGCGGTGCTGGGTGTGGCCCGCGATGCCGAGGTGCTGGCCGAGCGCTATCAGCGCGCGCTCGACGAGATGCCCGCCGAGCTGGTCCGCGGACCCGTTCGCCAGCGGCTGGTCGAGGGCGCCAACCGCCGCTACACCGCGGGCTGGCGGCGTTCCCTGCTGGCGATGCGCTCGGAGCGCTACTTCCGGCTGCTGGACGCGCTCGAGGAGCTGGTGCGTGCCGAGCAGCCGGAATCCGCCGACGCTGCAACGAAATCGGTGAACATCGACGCTGCGTACAAGAGGGTTCGCAAGGCCGCCAAGACCGCTGCCGCGGCCGACAGCGATGCCGAGGCCAGTGCCGAGGAGAAGGACGAGGCGCTGCACCGAATTCGCAAGGGCGCCAAGCGGCTTCGCTACACCGCGGCGGCCACCGGAGCGGAGAAGGTCTCCGAGCGCGCCAAGACCATCCAGACGTTGCTGGGCGACCATCAGGACAGCGTGGTGAGCAAGGCTCATCTGAGCACCCAGGCGGATGCCGCACATGCCGCGGGCGAGGACACCTTCACCTACGGGCTGCTGTATCAGCAGGAGCACGACACCGCCCAGGAGTCTCGGGCGCAGCTGCAGGATGCACTCAAGAAGCTGGACAAGGCGGTGCGCAAGTCCCACTAGGGACCTGGGCCGGTTGCGGAGCGAGGGCGAACGAGCTCACCGCGTCACGAACCTGCAGGTGATCGAGAGTTGTACCTGTTCACACCGTTGTTGAGCTTGCTGTAGACGGACCGCAGACGGCCGTAGAGTGCTATGCGGGGATCGCCATTGCGTTGGTATCCATTGTGGTACCGCTCCTCCGCTCGCGGTGGCAACGGATCGAAGCCCGATGCCACCACAACAACCACCGCATCGGCGGCCGACACCATTCCCCGCATATCGCCGGTTCCGATCCCGGTCCCCACGAGCGCACGCGCGCCGCACCCCGCACGCACAGGACGGCCTGATGCGAGGAAGCACCCGCCCGCGCGGATCGTCGGCATGATCAACGCCGCCTTCACGAATGACGAGCACCTCGAAAAAACGCGAACGGTTACGAGCCGGTCTGGCATGGTCATCATCGGCGGCAACATCGTCCACCCGACGGGTGCACGAGTATCAAGCGCGGACTCGTGGGTGATGTCCGGCAGGTCGGTCCATGAGTTAGGCAGTGATGCCCGGAGGCACGCCCTTCTGATAGACGGCCGCGGCATCATCCCGGCAGCGCCTCGAACGACTCGCCACCCGCGCTCCCTAGACATTCTCTAGGCCAGTTCGCTATTGGCGAAATGGCAACCGGCATGTCGCGGGACAGCATCCGGCACTGTCGGCAGTAGCGTCGCGCTATGGCGATCTACCACTCACCGTCGAACAAAGTGCATCGAGGTTTCGCCTACCTCGACGACGAGACGGTCATCAACAGCCTTTCGGCCGTCGAGTCCGGAAAGATCGACGAAGTCGTGGCGAAAGTGAATTCAGCCCGTGAAGGTGGCTTCGGCGGCGGGGTCAGCATTTATGGCGCAAAGGTCGACGGTGCCAAAAAATCCACATCAGCTTTTGAGGAGGAGATGGTGCGGACGCGCACCAGGTTTTCGATCTTTGAGCTTTGGTATCAGAGTCTCCGGGAAGGTAAGGCCCTCGGGAGTTTCGACGGGTGGGGACCAGCCGCACTGGACGGAGTGAAATCCGGTGACACGGTGGAATTTCGCGCGCACCTCGAAGCCGCGCCGATACAAACACTCCTACGTCTTTATCTGTGGTTTGCCGATAAGGCGAAATCCCAAGGCCATTTCTTCAGCCAGAAGGGCGAGGAACTGAAGACCACGAAAGAAACCGAAAGAATCATCAGCATGATCCTCGCTCAGGACCAACAAAACGATGAAGACCAAGAGATCATTGTCGAAGCAGTGCCACTAGGTGATGCCGGTCCTGGTATCGCTATGCCAATTAAGAAGAAGTGGGTAATCGGCAATCTCGGACGGTTCGGAGGCGAGTATACGGTAGTCGCACAAGTCGACCGTCTAATTGCGTCTAACGACGAACTGCCCGCGCTCCGATTGACGCACGACGTCGCCGCCACACCGTTAGAGATCGACACGCTGAAAACAGCATTGGACGCGTTCAAGGAGTCGGCGGAATCATTTGGTCTTGATCTTGCGGACGCGGCGACGATTAAGGGTCCGGCGTTATGGCTTGAGCCCATCGCGGTCTTTCGCTGACGAGGTACCGCCGACACACGACCAGCTGGACGTGTTGGGACGCATTGAGAGATGCGCGGCCATACGCTAGCGGCCCGGTACGGGGATGTGGGACTGCGAGCGTTTCGGCGTCACGGTCGACCGCGTGCGGTTCCTCGAAAGCGCGGTGAAGTGGGCCGGCAGCCGATTACGTTACAGGTACAGGCCGCGATGTTGGGGCCGCCGAAGACGCAAGCGAGCAACTGGACGGTCCCGCTCCCCAGGATGGTCGTAGAGGCCCGCGGCACACCTCGCGGCATTTCCCGCAAAACCCGAACAGGCTTGTTTCCCCTCTTTGGGAAGCCGATCACCCGGCAGTCGTTCGGATGCAAGTGGCGGTTGGCAGTCGAGACGGCGGCGCTCCCGACCGGAACCGGGTTCCACCCACTTCGCCACTACAACGCGAGCCTGCCAATCCGGCCAGGCGAGAGCGTGAAATCTGTCCAGGCCGGGCTCGGACACGCGAGCGCGGTCGAAACCCTGGGCACAGACAGCCACCTCGGCCTGACTCCGAACTCCGAACGTGGGACGCGATTGATTCGGTCCTCGGATCTACTGCGGACGCACTGACGACGACATCCGCTCAGGCGCGCTAGACGCACAGATCATCCGGCTGGGGCGAACGAGCTGGCCTCTAAGCCGGATTCTGTGCCTGGCCCTCCTGTTACCAGGAGGGCCAGTGGCGACCATCCATCTGGACACACCGTCGCCGGGTGCCTCAAGCGGCCTACCCGCAGGCTCGGGCGAGCAGCCCTCAGGCGCCTGCGCGACCGCAACCAGGTTGCGGCCTTCTTGGCCTTGCTTCGGGTGGGGTTTGCCTAGCCACCCCGGTCACCCGGGGTGCTGGTGCGCTCTTACCGCACCGTTTCACCCTTACCATTTCTGGCGGTCTGTTTTCTGTGGCACTTTCCCGCGAGTCACCTCGGATTGCCGTTAGCAATCACCCTGCTCTGTGAAGTCCGGACTTTCCTCGACCCCGGTTTCCACCGGTGCCGCGGCCGCCCAGCCAACTCGTTCGCGCTGATCACCGTACCCTTAATCGCATGGTCCAGGTGCCACCGGCACGATATTTGCTCCGTGCGAAGGATCTCGCGGACGCCCGTTACGCGGATCCGATCACCGTCGACGACCTCGCGGCGGCCGCCGGATTGTCCCGAGCGCACTTCAGCCGGATGTTCACCCGCACCTTCGGTGAGTCTCCCCGTGCCTACCTGCAGAGTCGGCGCCTCGAGCGGGCCGCGGCACTGCTGCGCAACACCGACCGTTCGGTCGCCGACATCTGCGTGATGGTCGGCCTGCAGAGCGTCGGCTCGTTCACCACGAATTTCGCGCGGGCGTACGGCAAGCCCCCGGCCGCCTACCGGGCGAGCCTGCCGCCGGCCATGCTCCGCGCCCCGGTGCCCAGTTGCATCCTGGCGCGCGACACCCGGCGTCCCCACGCCGGCCGGCCCAAGACAGCACAAACGGAGAAGACGGCCGGACCGGACCGCACGTAGCGTCGTGCCATGATGAAAATCGCATACACGCACTTGTGGGTTCACGATCAGGAAGTCGCGCTGAAATTCTGGACCGAGAAGGTGGGAATGGAAGTGCGCGAAGATGTTTCGTTCCCCGAAGAGATGGGCGCATTCCGGTGGCTCACGGTCGGCCCGCCCGGACAAGACGAGGTCGGCATCGTGCTGATGGCCGTGCCCGGCGAGCCCGTGATGGATGAGCAGACGCAGAAGCAGGTCCAGGACCTGACCGCAAAGGGCTTCGCCGGCACGGTGTTTCTGACCACCGAGGACTGCCAGAAGAGCTACGACGAGCTGACCGCGCGCGGCGTCGAGTTCACCGAACCGCCGAACCAGATGCCCTACGGCATCGATTCCGGCTTCCGTGATCCGTCGGGCAACAGCATCCGGCTGACGCAGCGCACGGACATCCCCGCCACGGCATCTGGCACCGCATAGCCACTGGCCTGCGGCGGCGGGGGCTGCCCGTCAACGCCGCCGCAGCACCATCACGTTGTCGATCAGGATGCCGGGCTGCCCGTCGGGCCCCGTCGCCTCCCGCTCGTCGGTTCCCACCCGGATCCGTTCCCATTCCGCGTCATCGAGGTTCAGTGAATCGACGACGTCATCGGCGCTGGGGAAGGCGAACTTCCGGACATGCTCGGGGGCCCAGGGCGGGGCGGCACCGTGATCGACGATGACCAGCAGGCCGCCGCCGGCCACCGCGCCGGCGGCACGGCGCAGCAACGCGGCGCGGTCCATGGCGATCGGTGACTGCAGGAATTGGGCCGACACCAGGTCGAAGCGGCCGGACGGCAGGCTCTCGGACAGATCGTGGCGCTCGAACGTGATGCGGTCCGCCACGCCTCGTTCCCGCGCCTCGGACGCGGCCCGCGCGAGCGCGGTGTCGGAGACGTCGACACCCGTCACCTGCCAGCCCCGCTCGGCCAGCCAGACGGAGTCACCGCCCTCGCCGCAGCCGAGATCCAGCGCCCTGCCCGCCGGCAGGTCCGCGGCGATCTTGGCCAGTTGGGCGTTGACCCGTCCACTCCAGATGCGGCCCCGCTGCCCGTAATGCCGCTCCCAGTACTGGGCGGTGACGGCCGTTTGGGCGGGCCACGGCGGCACCGGGAGCCCGACGTCTTCACCGAGCAGGTGCTGCACGACGGCGGCGCCGGCCTGGCTGCCCGATGCCACCGCCGTGGCCACCTGCGGCATCTGGGCACCCAGGTCCCCCGCGGCGAACAGTCCGGGCACCGAGGTGCGGGCGAACGCGTCGACGACGAGGGCGTCCGCGGCGATCGGCCCGGGAGCAGACACGGCACCGAGTTGCGCCGCCAGCGGCGAACGTTGATGCAGGGTGGCAGCGACGAGCGCCCCACGCCTGGCCAGTCGGGTGCCGTCGGTGAACTCGACGGCCCCCAGTTCGCCGTCGTGTGCGACGAAGCGGGCGATCAGACGCTCGTCGACGCTGATTCCGGCCGCGTCCAGCTGCTTGACCTGAGCGTCGTCCAGCCCGGTGTCCCCATTGGTGAGGACCACCAGATCCTCGGTCCAGCCGCGCATCATCAACGCCGAGTGCACGGCACGGTCACCCTGGGCGATCACCGCGACCGGCGCGTCGCGCATCTCCCAGCCGTGGCAGAACGGGCAGTGGAAAACCGAAGCACCCCACAGCTCTTCGAGCCCGCCGATGTTCGGCCCCCGGTATTCCATTCCGGTGGCCAGCAGCACCGTCCTGGCCTGCTCGCGGGTTCCGTCGGCCAGCTCGAGCGCGAATCCCGGCTCCCCGCGCACGACTTCACCCGTGCGCACCTCCACCGTGGGGTAGGCGGCCAACTCGGCGCGGCCGGCGGCATAGAGGTCGGCGGGCGGACGGCCGTCGCTGCCCAGCAGGCCGCCGATTCCGTGTGCGGCCAGGTTGCTCTGATTCCCCGCGTCGACCAGCAGTACCCGTCGCCGGGCCCGGCCCAGTACCAGCGCCGCACTCAGACCGGCCGCCCCGCCTCCGACGATGACGCAATCCCAGATGTTTTCCATGCCTTCGAGCTTGCCCAATCACATGGCAAAGTGCCAAGCTGTTTTGCCATGGAGGCAAACGCTGCCGAACCCGCCGACATCGACGCCCTCGTCCGCGGTCGCCTGCGGGAGTTGCGGGCCCAACGGGGGCTCACCCTGGAAGACGTCGCGCGCCGCGCCCAGATCGACGTGTCGACACTGAGCCGGTTGGAATCGGGCAAGCGCCGACTGGCCCTGGACCACCTACCCCGGTTGGCCGCCGCCCTGTCGGTGACCACCGACGAGTTGCTGCGCGCGCCGCAGGCAGAGGACCCCCGGGTCACCGGCAGCTCACACACCCACCACAACATCACGTATTGGCCGTTGACCCGGCAGGGCCCGGCGGCCGGGTTGCACGCCTACAAGATCCGGATCAGCGCGAAGCGCCGCAAGCCTCCCGCCGAATTCCCCGTCCACGAAGGACGCGACTGGATGTACGTGCTGTCCGGACAACTGCGCCTGATCCTGGGCGAGCAGGACTTCGTCGTCAATCCCGGTGAGGCCGTGGAATTCTCGACCTGGACACCGCACTGGTTCGGGGTGGTCGACGGACCGGTCGAGGCGATCACCATCTTCGGTCCGCACGGCGAGCAACTACACCTGCACGCCTGACCTACAGGTACGCGGTCTGGTTGACCAACCGGACCGAAGATCCTCCGTCGGCGTAGAACTCGGCGATCGACAGCGATGCCAGGTCCAGATGCAGCCGGTACAGGATTCCCTCGCCGGCATCGAGCGCCAGCCGCAGGATCGTCTTGATCGGGGTCACGTGGGAGACCACCAGAACCGTCGCCTCGCCGTACTCGGAGATGATCCGGGTGCGGGCCCGGCGGACCCGATGGGCCACCGCGTCGAAGCTCTCGCCCCCGGGTGGCTCGACGCTCGTGTCCTGCAGCCAGCGCCGGTGCAGTTCCGGATCCCGTTGCGCGGCTTCGGCGAACGTGAGCCCTTCCCAATCGCCGAAGTCCGTCTCGATCAGGTCGTCGTCGACGCGGACATCAACGCCGAGCGCCTTGGCCGCAGCTGTCGCCGTCTCATACGCCCGCTCCAGCGGCGAGGTGACCACCGCCGCAACGCCGCCGCGTGCACCGAGATAGCGCGCGGCAGCGTCGGCCTGCCTGCGCCCCTCCTCGGTCAGCGCCGGGTTGCCGCGCCCCGAATACCGGCGGGCGATCGACAATTCGGTCTGACCGTGACGCAACAGCAACAGCCGGGTGGGTGCCCCGGTGGCACCCGTCCACCCAGGTGCCGACGGTGCGGCCTGCTCTGCCTGGACGGGTTGTTTGGCCGGTTCGACGGCGGGCGTGTCGCTGACGATGCCCGCGGCCGCGTCCATGGCCTCGTTCGCCAGCCGGTCGGCGTGGCTGTTGCGTTCCCGCGGGATCCACGCGTAGCTGACCCGTTCGAAACCAGCGGCAAGTTCGGCAGCCCGGCGCTGCAGAGGAATCAGATCGGGATGCTTGACTTTCCAGCGCCCCGACATCTGTTCCACGATGAGTTTGGAATCCATCGACACCGCCACCTCGGCAGCCCCCAGCTCGGTGGCGGCCTCCAAACCGGCGATCAGTCCGCGATATTCGGCCACGTTGTTGGTGGCCCGGCCGATCGCTTCCTTGCGCTCGGCCAGCACCGCGTCGTGGTCGGCGTCGAGCACGACGGCGCCGTAGCCCGCCGGTCCGGGATTGCCCCGGGAGCCGCCGTCTGCTTCGACAAGTACCTTCACTGCTTGATCCGCAAGAGGATTGCCCCGCACTCGGGGCAACGCAGCACGTCGTCCTCAGCGGCCGCGGCGATCCGGGCGCTCTCCCCGCGGTCGATCTCGATCCGGCAGGCGCCGCAGCGCCGGCCCTGGAGCAGCCCGGCCCCCGCGCCGCCCCGGGCCCGCTGACGTTCGTAGACACTGACCAGTTCGGGATCGATGACGCTCACCAGCCCGTCGCGGCGAGTCACGGCCTGATGCTTGGCCTGGTCGATCTCCACCAGCGCGGCATCCCGGGCCCGCTGCGCCGCGGACAGAGCGGTCTGCAGGTCGTCGATGCGTTGCAGCGCCTCGGCCTGCTGATTCGACAGTTCCTCGCGCCGTTCCATGAGCTCCAGCAGCGAGTCCTCCAGGCTGGATTGCCTGCGCTGCAACGTTTCCAGTTCGTGCTGGATCTCGGCGACCTGTTTGGCGCCCACCGTGCCGCCGTCGATCAGCCCGCGGTCGCGGTCCTCACGCTGACGTACCGAGTCGATCTCGCTCTCAAGCTTGGTCACCTGGGCTTCCAGGTCTTCCAGCGCGATGCCGAGGACGCCTACCCCGTCGCTGGCCGCGGCGTGCGCGGCCTGCGCCTCGTCCACCTGCTGCTGTTCGGCCAGGTTCTTGGCGCGGTGCGCCAGGCGCCCGAGTTCGGCATCGACCTCGGTCAGCGCGAGAAGCGAACGTTGTTGTTTTACTTCGGCTTTCATGCCCTGACTTTCATGTAGCTGTGGTTTCCTGCGTTCATTTCGTCCGCTGCGGTCAGCACTCGACGTTCCACGGGTCGGTGCGCACCGACGACACCCGCACCTGCAGCGCATCGCCGAACTGTCTGTGCAGCACCCCCGCCGCCTGGGCGCACCAGGGGAATTCGGTGGCCCAGTGCGCCACGTCGACCAGCGCGACCGGTGAGGCCCGGCGGTGCTCGTCGGCGGGGTGGTGCCGCAGATCCGATGTGACATAGGCCTGTACGCCGGCCCGGGCCACCGTGCCCAGCAGTGAATCGCCCGCTCCCCCGCACACCGCGACCCGCGACACCATCGCGTCGGGATCACCCGAGGTCCGCACGCCCCATGAGGTCGCCGGCAGTGCCGCTCGCACCCGGGATGCGAAGACCGACAACGGGACCGGTCGGTCCAGCTCGCCGATCCGGCCGATTCCCACGTCACCGGGAATCGGGGCCAGGGCGAAGATGTCGAAGGCAGGCTCCTCATAGGGATGCGCGGCCCGCAGGGCGGACAGGACGGTCGCGCGCAGCCGTGAGGGGGCGATCACCTCCACCCGGTCCTCGGCCACCTGCTCGACGGTGCCCACCTCGCCGATGGCCGGGGTGGCCCCGTCATGCGGCAGGAACTGCCCGGTTCCGGCCACGCTCCAACTGCAGTGCGAGTAGTCGCCGATGCGCCCGGCGCCCGCGTCGAACAGCGCCTCTCGCACCTTCGGCGCGTCCGAGGCCGGCACGAACACCACCCATTTGTCCAGATCGGGACCCGACGCCGCCGGCGACAGCACCGCGTCGACAGTCAGGCCCAGCGCCTCGGCCAGCGCATCGGACACCCCGGGCGAGGCCGCATCGGCATTGGTGTGCGCGGTGAACAAGGCCCGCCCGGTGCGGATCAACCGGTGGATCAGCGCGCCCTTGGCGGTGTCGGCCGCGACGGTGTCCACGCCGCGCAGCAGCAGCGGGTGGTGGGCCAGCAGCAGTCCACGTTCGGGTACCTCGTCGACCACGGCCTCGGTCGCATCGACTGCGATGGTCACCGATTCGACCGGCTCGTCGGGATCGCCGCACACCAGCCCCACCGAGTCCCAGTCGTGGGCCAGCTGCGGCGGGTACGCCGCGTCCAGTGCGGCGATCACGTCGGTCAACGGCACCCCGACCGGTCGCGCGCTCATTGCAGCACCTCCGTCATGGCGTCGATCAGCGCGGGCCATTCCGGCCGCACCGCGGCGCGCAGGTAATTTTCCGGCAGGCCCACGAAAGTATCGCAACGGCGTACCGCAATGCTTTTGCTTTCCAGATGTTTTCGCATCAACTCCGCGTCGGGCACCGTGAACAGCACAAACGGCGCGTCGCCGGCCACCACGTGCAGGCCGAGCCCATCGAGCCCGGCGACCATCGCACCCCGGAGTTCGGCGAGGCGCCGTGCCCCGGCATCGGCCTCGGCTACCGCCTCCGGACTGCTGGCCGCAGCGATCGCCTCCAGTTGCAGCGTGCCCAGCGGCCAGTGCGGGCGGCGCGCGGTGAGCCGGGCCAGCACCTCGGGCGCACCCAGGGCATAGCCCACCCGCAGCCCGGCCAGTGACCAGGTCTTGGTCAGGCTGCGCAGCACCAGCACGTCGGGCAGCGATTCGGAGGCCAGCGTCTGCGCCTCACCGGGGATGCCGTCGGCGAACGCCTCGTCCACGACGATGAGCCGGCCCGGCCGGCGAAACGCCAGGATGTCCTCGCGGCGGTGCAACACCCCGGTGGGATTGGTCGGGTTGCCGACCACCACCAGGTCGGCCTCGTCCGGCACCGCCATGCCGGCGAGGGTGAACGGTGCGGGCAACACCACGTGGTGAATCCGCACCCCGGCCTCGGCCAGGACCGCTTCGGGTTCGGTGAACGACGGGGCGATCAGGGCGGCGAGCTCCGGCCGCAGTCCCGCCAGCAGGGCGAATCCCTCGGCCCCGCCGGCCAGCAGGGCCACCTCGTCCGCGGCGCGGCCGTGGCGGGTCGCGACGGCGTCGACGGCCCGGCGCTGATCGGCCTGGCTCGGGTAGCTGCCCAGGTCGGGCAGCCGGGACGTCAGCCGGTCGGTCAACCAGGCCGGAGGACCGCCGGGGCGCACGTTGACCGCGAAGTCCAGCATGCCCGGCAATGCGGCCTGGTCGCCGTGGTAGCGGGCGCCGGCACGGGCCCCTACACGGTTTCGACTCGACACAGCACGACCCTAGTGGTCGGGGTGCTCAGCTGGGCATCCGGAGGACTGCCAGCGGCATACGGGAGAATGGGCACGTGACTGACACGCTGGAACGCACCCGACCGCAGCTGGTGCTGTTCGACCTCGACGGCACCCTGACCGATTCGGCGGCCGGGATCGTGTCGAGTTTCCGCCACGCGCTGGCCCAGGTCGGTGCCGGTGTCCCCGATGGTGACCTGGCGGGACGCATCGTGGGTCCGCCCATGCACGAGACGCTGCAGTCGTTGAGCCGCGGTGAGACGAGCTTCGACGCCGACGCCGCGATCGCCGCCTACCGCGCCGATTACACGAGCCGCGGATGGGCGATGAACAGCCTGTTCGACGGCGTCGAGCCGTTGTTGGCAGATCTGCGCGCGGCCGGGGTGCGGCTGGCCGTCGCGACCTCGAAGGCCGAGCCCACGGCGCGGCGCATCCTGGAGCATTTCGGCCTGGACGGCTATTTCGAGGTGATCGCGGGAGCCAGCCCCGACGGCGTCCGGGCGGCCAAGGCCGACGTGGTCGCCCACGCGCTGGCCCAACTCGAACCCCTGCCGCAGCGCGTCCTGATGGTCGGTGACCGGATGCACGATGTCGAGGGCGCGGCCGAGCACGGCATCGACACCGTGGTGGTCGGCTGGGGCTACGGCGCCACGGACTTCTCCGGTCCCACCGCGGTGACTGCGCACGCTCACGTCGACACCGTCGCCGCACTTCGGGAGGTGCTCGGTGTCTGACGTTTCCACCGAGCCGGTTCTGCACGTCACGTTCGTGTGCTCGGGCAACATCTGCCGCTCCCCCATGGCCGAGAAGATGTTCGCCCACCAGATCAGCGAGCGCGGCCTGGCCGACGTCGTCCGGGTGAGCAGCGGCGGCACCGGCGGCTGGCATGCCGGTGACGGCGCCGACGCGCGTGCCTGCCTGGTGTTGCGCGAGCGCGGCTATCCCAGCGATCACGTCGCGGCCCAGGTCTCCGACGACCATCTCGGCGCCGACCTGGTGGTCGCGCTCGGTCGCAACCACCTGCGCATCCTGACCGATCTGGGGGTGCCGGACGAGCGGCTGCGGATGCTGCGCTCGTTCGACCCGCGCTCGGGCGCGCATGCTCGAGACGTGGAGGACCCCTACTACGGCGCCAAGACCGATTTCGAGGATGTGTTCACCGTGATCGAAGCGTCCCTGCCCGGGCTGCACAGCTGGGTCGATCAGGCACTGACCGCCCGAGGAATCGTGGCCTGATGAAGCGGCTGACCTTCCTGCTGCGGCCCCAGTGGATAGCGCTGTTCATCGTGGTGGCGGCATTCGCCTACCTGTGTTTCACCGTGCTGGCGCCGTGGCAGTTGGGCAAGAACACCAAGACCTCGCGGGAGAACAACCAGATCAGCCATTCGCTGCAGGCCGATCCGGTTCCGGTCACCACCCTTCTGCCGCAACAGGATTCGATCGCACCCGACGCCCAGTGGCAGCGCGTCACCGCCACCGGCCATTACCTGCCCAAGGCCGAGGTGCTGGTCCGGCTGCGGGTGGTCGACGGCGAGCCGGCCTTCGAGGTGCTCACCCCGTTCGCCGTGGACGGCGGGCCGGTGGTGCTGGTCGATCGCGGCTTCATCACCCCCATCGACGGAAACAAGGTGCCCGAGTTCGCGGCCGCACCGGCGGGCCAGGTGACCATCACCGCGCGTCTGCGTGATGCGGAAGCCCGGGTCGTGGGCAAGGAGCCGTTCCGCGGCGAGGATGGCGCGCAGCAGGTGTATTCGATCAACACCGAGCAGATCTCCTCGATCACCGGGGTGCCACTGGCCGGGTCGTATCTGCAGTTGGTGGCCGACCAGCCCGGCGGGCTCGGGGAGATCTCGCTTCCCCACCTCGACGCCGGACCGTTCCTGTCCTACGGCATCCAGTGGATCGCGTTCGGCATCGTCGCCCCGTTGGGACTCGGCTACTTCGTCTACGCCGAGATACAGCAACGTCGGCGCGAACGGGCCGCCGCCCAAAAGGCGTCCGACGAGCCCGCCCGCGAACTCACCAACGAGGAGAAGCTCGCCGACCGCTACGGGAAGCGCCGCTGAGCGCCAACAGCACCGCCACCGCGGCCGCCGAGGCCTGCACGGCGCGCGAGAGCCGCACCGCCCGGGCCACATCGACCACCTCGGGGATGCGCCCGTCGCCCAGGGTCGGCCGGATCTCCAGCTGATGCGCGTACTGCGTCGGGCCGCCCAGACGCACCCCGAGCGCCCCGGCGAAAGACGCCTCGGCCACCCCGGCATTGGGGCTGGGATGGCGGGATGCGTCGTGCCGCCAGGCGCGCAACGCCGCGGCCGGCGACCCGTCCACCACCGGGGCACACAGCACCGCCAGCACCCCGGTCAACCGGGCCGGCAGATAGTTCAGTACATCGTCGAATCTGGCTGCCGCCCAACCGAAGTAGTTGTAGCGCGGCGAGCGGTGCCCGATCATCGCGTCCAGCGTGTTGGCTCCCCGGTACACCAGCACTGCTGGTACCCCGCCGATCGCCGCCCAGAACAGCGGTGCCACCTGGGCGTCAGAGGTGTTCTCGGCCAGCGATTCCACGGTGGCCCGCGTCAGGCCCGAGACATCCAGCGCGGCGGGATCCCGCCCGCACAGGGAGGGCAAAAGTCGACGGGCTCCGGCCACGTCGTCGGTGGCCAGCAGCGTCGCCATCTGATGCCCGACCCGGTTGAGCGATGTGCCGCCGAGTGCGACATAGGTGGCCGCCGCCGTCACCCAGACCCGGTCACCGCGCCCCGCTGCCCAGCCCAGCCCGGCCAGCCCGCCGAGCAGCAGCCCGGTGTGCAGGACGCCTGCCCCGCGATTGTCGGCGTAGGTCAGCTTTTCCAACCGTGCTGCGCCAGTGCCGAACCCGGCCACCGGATGTCCGCGGGTCGGGTCCCCCAGCAGCAGGTCGGCCAGGAATCCCACGGCGATACCAGCGGCCCGACCTTGCCAGGCTCGTCGGCTTCTACGCGCAAACACCTCGGCAGCGTCTCACAAAGTGGTCTACTCGAATTCATGAGGCTGGGTCCGGCACCACGCCCGCGACGGGTCACCGATCTGCTCAACCCGGCGGCGGCGCTGCTGCCCGCGGCCAATGTCATCATGCAGTTGTCCGCCCCGGGTGTCGGTTACGGCGTCCTGGAGAGCCCGGTGGACAGCGGCAACGTCTACAAGCATCCGTTCAAACGGGCCCGCACCACCGGCACCTACCTGGCCGCAGCCACCATGGGCACCAATGCCGACCGTGCGCTGCTGCGCGCGCAGATCGACAGGGTGCACGCCATAGTCCGCTCACGGGAGTCAAGCCCGGTGTCCTACAACGCTTTCGACCCGCGGTTGCAGCTGTGGGTGGCGGCCTGCCTGTACCGCTACTACGTCGACATGCACGAGTTCCTCTACGGGCCGCTCGACGAGGAATCCGCCGACGCGATCTATGCCGATGCCCGCACCCTGGGCACCACTCTGCAGGTGCGCGACGAGATGTGGCCCGAGGACCGCAACGCCTTCGACTCGTATTGGAAGCAGTCGCTGCAGGACCTGCGGATCGACCCGCCGGTGCGCGAGCATTTGTATGGAGTGGCCACTTTGGCGTTCTTGGCGTTTCTGCCCGCGCCGATACGGCTGCTGGCCGGGCGGTTCAACCTGTTCGCCACCACCGGGTTCCTGCCCGCGGAGTTCCGCGGTCATATGCGGATGAGCTGGACGGCCGATCAACAGCGGCGGTTCGAGCGGTTGTTGACCGGGCTGCGGGTCGCCGATCGCGTGATCCCCCACGAGGTGTGGTTGCTCGGCTATCAGCTTTATCTGTGGGACATGCGGATCCGTGACCGCTTCGGCAAACGGGTGGTCTGATCGAGGAGGCGAAATGACGTTCCCAGCGCTCGCTCATGTGGCGGTCACCGTCCGCGATCTGGCGGTCAGCGGCCCGTGGTACCGCACGCTGTTCGACGCCGATCCGGTGCTCGACGAGGACACCGACGCCGGCTTCCATCACCTGGTGTGGCTGCTGGAGGGCGGCACACTGTTCGGCATCCATCAACACCGGAATCCCGCGCCCGACGAGCGTTTCAGCGAGTTCCGGGTGGGCCTGGACCACGTCGGCTTCGGCTGCGCGTCGCGTGCGGAACTGCAGGCCTGGGTGGACCGGCTCGACGGGCTGGGCATCGCCCACGGCGGGATCGTCGACGCGCCGTACGGGTCGGGGCTGAGTTTTCGCGATCCCGACGGCATCGCCCTGGAGTTCTTCGCCGGGAACTGAACTCCGGTGGTACCGCAGAGTATCGAGGGTTGGCGCGGATATGATCCGTCGCGGAGGTCCCTTTTGAAAGACGCCATTGTCCTGGTTGCTGTTTCGCTGGCAATCGGATTCGCGCTCGGCGGCCTGCAGTCATCCGGCCCGCCGGCCGCCGCCCCTGAGCCACCGGTTCCGCCGCTGCCCCGGCCGGGCGTCTACACCGTCACCGAGACCTCGGGCAACGCCGCGCCGCACCCCTACGACTGGACCCTGACGGGCTGCGGGCCCGAATGTCTGCGCGTGCACTCGCCCGCGCCGGAGGGCGACTGGCAGCTGGACCTGTCGTGGGATGCCGCCGCCGACCGGCACAAGGGCGCCTGGGTCGGTGAACGCGTCAACCCCGGCGTGCAGTGCCGGCCCGGCAGCTCCCAGCCGAAGACGGGCCCGGTCGCGTTCAAGTACGTCATCAGGCGCGATCTCACGGGGTTCGTCAACATGAAGTACTCCCGGGAGAGCCCTTCGTGCTGGGGTGAGACCGTCATGCGCGGCCAGGAACTCGCACTGAAACGCGCGAAGCCGGTGTGGTCCTAGGACCGGGGAATTTGATGGTGGGCGCGGACGGTATCGAACCGCCGACCGCTGGTGTGTAAAACCAGAGCTCTACCACTGAGCTACGCGCCCCGTCGCAGGCACGGTACACGCCGATACGCCGTGACCGGAAATCCCGCAAAGGAAGGACAGACTACTTCACCCTTTCAGCGCGGCCAGTGCCTCCCGCCACACGGCCTGATCGCGTGCCTGACCCGGGTCCATCATCTCGGCGAAGCGGATCTGGCCGGCCCGGTCGACGACGAACGTGCCCCGGTTCGGGTATCCGGCATCGGAGTTGAACACGCCGTAGGCCTGGGTGACCGCGCCGTGCGGCCAGAAATCCGACAGCACCGGGAACGTGAATCCGCTTTCGATCGACCAGATCTTGTGCGTCGGAGGCGGTCCGACCGAGATGGCCAGCGTCGCCGTGTCGTCGTTCTCGTACAACGGCAGCTTGTCGCGGATCTCTCCGAGTTCGCCCTCACACACGCCGGTGAAGGCCAGCGGAAAGAACACCAGCAGCACGTCCTTGGCGCCGCGGTACCCGCTGAGGGTGATCGGCCTGCCGTTCTGGTCCCGGAGCGTGAAATCGGGCGCCGGGGCGCCGACAGCGAGCATCACCGTTTGTTCTTCGCGCGAGCGCTCATCACGGCGCCCGCTTGCCCGCTGCCTTCGATTTCGGCTGCACCAACCGACTCGCCGCCCAGTCCCCCAAGGTGGCCGACGAGGTCTGCATCAGACCCGCCGTCGGCGCCGATTCGGCGATCTCCGCGGGCTGCACGTGCCCAGGCTTACCGGTCTTGGGGGTCACCACCCAGATCACGCCGTCCTCGGCGAGTGGAGTGATGGCGTCCATGAGCCGGTCGACCAGATCCCCGTCGTCGTCTCTCCACCAGAGCAATACGACATCTACGACTTCGTCCGAATCCTCATCGAGCAGCTCGGAGCCGCACGCTTCCTCGATGTCGGCCCGGATGTCGTCGTCGCTATCCTCGTCCCAACCCAGTTCCTGGACTATCTGATCCTTCTGGATCCCCAGGATGTGGGCGTAGTTCGGGCCTGAGTCCGTCCCCGCCGCCGCGACCACCGTCGTCCTCCTTAACCTTTCTTCGAGCCTCTCTCAAGACCTGTCCGTTGCCCGCCTCATTCGCGCGTGCGATGCGTGTTGTGCCCTATCGTCGCACGCCGACCCACCGGTGCGGGTGTCCGGCGGGCGAGTTTGTCCGCCCGCCGGTCAGTAAGCCTTGTCGCATCGGGTCAGTGCGTTCTCTCGGGCGGTGTTCGATCGGTTGGACGCCGCGTTGAACTGATCCGGGCCGACATGGCCCGAAATGGCGGCCACAAGGGCTCGCGCCGAGTCGATCCACTCGGTCAGCGCGGTGCGCAGATCCGGTGACAGCGCATCTGACAGGCCGGAACTGACCAGATCGGCGCTGCGATTCAGCCCGTCGATCGCGGGGCCCGCCTTGGCCGCGGTGTCGCCATTGTTGTTGACGGCCTCGACATAGCCGTTGACCGCATTGACCGCGTCCACTGCCGAGGTGCTGAGGTCCTCGCACACGGTGTGCACGGCGCGCGTGGTCAGGGAGGCCTGCCGTTCGGATTCGCGGGTCACCGAGCTCGCCGAGGACTCCTCGATCGACGCCTTCACCGACGCCCGGTACTCGGGCGCCGCGGCGGAATCCACCTGTGCGGTACCGCCGGTAACGGCCGAACAACCCACCACGACCATCGCGATCACCGCGGCACCACCTAGTGCGCGCGCGGCGATCCGCGCCTTTGCCCCAACCCGCCCATCAACCGGCACGATCTGCAGACGTTACCGGTTCAGAAAGCAACTGATGGGTAACTTCCGCAGCGCCACCCCCAGCGACACCGAGACGGCAAGATGGGTGGACGATAGAAGGTGCCACAAGCACTGTCAGTTGTTACCGCCTAACAAGGAGCGGAAGTTGACCACCGAGTTCGTGCGCCAGGATCTGGCCCAAAACTCCTCTACCGCAGCCGAACCCGACCGGGTCCGGGTGATTCGCGAGGGAGTTGCCTCCTACCTTCCGGATATCGATACCGACGAGACCGCGGAATGGCTGGAGTCGTTCGACGAATTGCTGGAGCGATCCGGTCCGGCGCGGGCCCGGTACCTGATGTTGCGGCTGCTGGAGCGCTCGCGCGAGAAGCGCGTCGCGATCCCGGCACTGACGTCGACCGATTACGTCAACACCATTCCCACCGAGCTGGAGCCCTGGTTCCCCGGCGACGAGGATGTCGAGCGACGCTTCCGCGCCTGGATCCGGTGGAACGCGGCCATCATGGTGCACCGCGCCCAGCGCCCGGGAGTCGGTGTGGGCGGCCATATTTCGACGTACGCATCGTCGGCGTCGCTGTATGAGGTCGGCTTCAACCACTTCTTCCGCGGCAAATCCCACCCAGGCGGTGGCGACCAGGTTTTCATCCAGGGCCACGCCTCCCCCGGCATCTATGCACGCGCCTTCCTCGAAGGCCGCCTGACGACCGACCAACTGGATGGTTTCCGCCAGGAGCACAGCCATCCCGGCGGTGGCCTGCCGTCCTACCCGCACCCGCGCCTGATGCCGGACTTCTGGGAATTCCCGACGGTGTCGATGGGCCTGGGTCCGATGAACGCCATCTATCAGGCCCGGTTCAACCACTACCTGCATGACCGCGGCATCAAGGACACCTCCGATCAGCACGTGTGGGCGTTCCTCGGCGACGGCGAGATGGACGAGCCCGAGAGCCGCGGCCTGATCCAGGTGGCCGCCAACGAGGCGCTCGACAACCTGACCTTCGTGGTGAACTGCAACCTGCAGCGCCTGGACGGCCCCGTGCGCGGCAACGGCAAGATCATCCAGGAACTGGAGTCGTTCTTCCGCGGCGCCGGCTGGAACGTCATCAAGGTGGTCTGGGGCCGCGAGTGGGACGCCCTGCTGCACGCCGATCGCGACGGCGCGCTGGTCAACCTGATGAATACGACGCCTGACGGTGACTACCAGACGTACAAGGCCAACGACGGCGCCTACGTGCGCGATCACTTCTTCGGCCGCGACCCGCGCACCAAGGCTCTGGTCGAGCCGATGACCGACCAGGAGATCTGGAACCTCAAGCGCGGCGGTCACGACTACCGCAAGGTGTATGCCGCCTACCGGGCCGCGATGGAGCACAAGGGCCAGCCGACCATCATCCTGGCCAAGACCATCAAGGGCTACACGCTGGGCAGCCACTTCGAGGGCCGCAACGCCACGCACCAGATGAAAAAGCTTGCGCTGCAAGACCTCAAAGACTTCCGCGACGTCACCCGGGTGCCCATCACCGATGAGCAGCTCGAGCAGGACCCCTACCTGCCGCCGTACTACCACCCGGGGCCCGAGGCACCCGAGATCCGCTACCTGCTGGACCGCCGCCGCGCCCTTGGCGGCTTCGTGCCGGCACGACGGAACAAGTCCACGCCGCTGGCGCTGCCCGCATCCGACGCCTACTCGGCGTTGAAGAAGGGGTCGGGCAACCAGGCCGTTGCCACCACCATGGCCACGGTGCGCACGTTCAAGGAACTGTTGCGGGACAAGAACATCGGTCCGCGTCTGGTGCCGATCATCCCCGACGAGGCCCGCACCTTCGGTATGGACTCGTGGTTCCCGAGCCTGAAGATCTACAACCGCAACGGGCAGCTGTACACATCGGTGGACTCGACGTTGATGCTGGCCTACAAGGAATCCGAGATCGGCCAGATCCTGCACGAGGGCATCAACGAGGCCGGGTCGACGTCGTCGTTCACCGCGGTGGGCACGTCGTACTCCACCCACAACGAGCCGATGATCCCGATCTACATCTTCTATTCGATGTTCGGGTTCCAGCGGACCGGCGACGGCCTGTGGGCGGCGGCCGATCAGATGGCCAAGGGCTTCGTGCTCGGGGCGACCGCCGGACGCACCACGCTGACCGGCGAGGGCCTGCAGCACGCCGATGGCCATTCGCTGCTGCTGGCGTCGACCAACCCGGCCGCGGTGACCTACGACCCGGCGTTCGCCTACGAGATCGCCCACATCATCGAGAGCGGCCTGCAGCGGATGTACGGCGAGCACGCCGAGAACGTGTTCTTCTACATCACCATCTACAACGAGCCCTACGTGCAACCCGCGGAGCCGGCCGATCTGGACACCGAGGCGCTGTTGCGGGGTATGTACCGCTACCGCCGCGCGCCCGAACAGCGCACGAATACCGCCCAGATCCTGGCCTCGGGCGTGTCGATGCCCGAGGCGTTGCGCGCGGCGGACATGCTGGCCGCGGAGTGGGACGTGGCCGCCGACGTGTGGTCGGTGACCAGCTGGGGTGAGCTCAACCGCGAAGGTGTGGAGATCGAGCGGCACCGGCTGCGGCATCCCGATCAGCCCGCCCGGACTCCGCACGTGACCAGCGCCCTGGCCGACGCGGCGGGACCGGTGGTGGCGGTGTCGGACTGGATGCGTGCGGTACCCGAGCAGATCCGGCCGTGGGTCCCGGGTACCTACATCACGCTGGGGACCGACGGCTTCGGCTTCTCCGACACCCGCCCGGCCGCTCGGCGCTACTTCAACACCGACGCCGAGTCGGTCGTGGTGGCAGCGCTGGAGGGGCTCGCCCGCGACGGCGAGATCGATCCCTCGGTGGCCATCGCGGCGGCCAAGCAGTACAAGATCGACGACGTGTTCGCCGCCGCGGTGTCCTACGTCGATACCGGCAGCGCCTAGTTTCTTTGGCGCGAGCAGACGCCGAGGTACCCCGAATCGCGACAAATCGGGTACCGGAGCGTCTGCTCGCGCAGGGGTGGTTGGAGGAATCCACCAGAATATTGGCGTAGCTTTTAGGGATGGCTGACAACCGGTTCGTTCCGCCGAAGTCGACGGTCGAGGTCCTTGAGACCGTGCCCGACTCGGTGCTGCGCCGGTTGAAGCAGTATTCCGGCCGGCTGGCCACCGAGGCGGTGCACGCCATGGCCGAGCGCCTGGACTTCTTCTCCGATCTGGACGCGTCGCAACGGGCCAGCGTGCAGTTGGTCGTACAGACCGCCGTGGTCAACTTCGTCGAATGGATGCGGGACCCGGAAAGCGACGTCAGCTACACCGCCCAGGCCTTCGAGGTGGTGCCGCAGGACCTGCGGCGTCGCATCGCCCTGCGGCAGTCGGTCGAGATGGTGCGGACCTCGATGGAGTTCTTCGAAGAGGTGGTGCCGCTGCTGGCCCGCTCCGAGGTCCAGCTCAACGCGCTGACGGCCGGCATCCTGCGCTACAGCCGCGACCTGGCGTTCGCGGCGGCCAGCGCCTATGCCGATCAGGCCGAGGCCCGCGGGGCCTGGGACCTCCGGATGGAGGCCAACGTCGTCGACGCGGTGGTGCGCGGCGACACCGGGACCGAACTGCAGTCCCAGGCCGCGGCGCTGAACTGGGACGCCACCGCGCCGGCCACGGTGATCGTCGGCCTACCGCACCCGGACCGGCTGGATCTGGCCCGGGACGACATCCACGACGTCACCAAGCGCCACAACCGGGCGGCCCTGTCTGATGTCCACGGAACGTGGCTGGTCACGATCGTGTCGGGCCCGCTGTCAGCAACCGATCGCTTCCTGGTCGACGTGCTGTCGGTATTCGCCGACGGCCCGGTCGTGGTCGGGCCGACAACCCCGACGCTGACGGCCGCCCACCGCAGCGCCACCGAGGCGATCTCGGGCATGAACGCGGTGGCCGGATGGCCCGGCGCACCCCGCCCGGTGTCGGCGCGCGAACTGCTGCCGGAACGGGCCCTGCTGGGCGACGCGACGGCGATCGCGGCGTTGGAAAGCGAGGTCATGCGCCCCTTGGCCGATGCCGGACCGGCGCTCACCGAGACCCTCGACGCGTTCCTGGATTCCGGGGGCGCCATCGAAGCTTGCGCACGCAAATTGTTCGTTCATCCAAACACGGTGCGTTACCGGCTGAAACGGATCGGCGACTTCACCGGCCGCGACCCCGCCGTGCCGCGGGACGCCTACGTGCTGCGCGTTGCGTCCACGGTGGGCAGACTGAGCAAACAGGCGTACCAGCCGAGCACGCCAAATGCCGGAACCGTCGTGATACCGGCGATTCGCCCGCCACATTCCGCCAGACAGCGGGCCTGAACTGGCCCCACCGGACGTCGGAGCGGCTGTGACATATTTCGCTGCGGTGAAGGCAATGTCGCATCACATGCACTTTTGTGGGGAACCTACAAAAACATAAGACAAGGTTCATAATCTCTTACACCCCACAAAACCGTCTTCACAGTGTTCTCTTAATGACGTGCCTCAACCCGTGCTCGCATTGCTTGCTCCCGGACAGGGATCGCAGACCCCCGGCATGCTCTCCCCTTGGTTGGAGCTGCCCGGTGCGGCCGATCGCCTCGCCACGTGGTCGCAGATCAGCGGCCTGGATCTGGCACGTCTGGGAACCACCGCCACCGCGGAGGAGATCACCGACACCGCGGTGACGCAGCCGCTGGTGGTGGCCGCCACGCTGCTGGCCTATGAGGAACTGGCCAAGCGCGGCGTTCCCATCGCCGCCGATCCGGCCGCGACACTAGTCGCCGGCCATTCGGTCGGTGAGATCGCCGCCTACGCCATCGCCGGCGTCATCTCCGCCGACGACGCGGTCAAGCTGGCCGCCACCCGTGGCGCCGAGATGGCCAAGGCCTGCGCCGTCGAGCCGACCGGCATGTCGGCGGTGCTCGGTGGCGACGAGGCCGAGGTGCTGGCCCGGCTGGAGTCACTGGACCTGGTCCCGGCCAACCGCAACGCCGCCGGCCAGATCGTGGCCGCCGGTGCGATCGCGGCGCTGGAGAAGCTCGCCGAGGATCCGCCAGCCAAGGCCCGCGTCCGTCAGCTGGCGACCGCAGGCGCGTTCCACACCCATTACATGGCTTCCGCGCTGGATGGCTACGCCGCCGCAGCCGCGTCTGTAACGACCTCCGAGCCCACCGCGACACTTCTGTCGAACGCGGACGGCCAGCCGGTCGCCTCGGCTTCCGATGCGATGGAGAAGTTGGTGTCCCAGCTGACCAAGCCGGTGCGCTGGGATCTGTGCACCGCCACCATGCGGGACCGTTTCCAGGGCGCCGAGCGCGCCGGGATCGTCGAATTCCCGCCGGCAGGCACCCTGGTCGGCATCGCCAAGCGTGAACTGAAGGGCACACCCACCCGCGCGGTCAAGGCCCCCGCAGACCTGGATGGCTTGGACGAGCTGTAAGTCCAGCAAAACCGAATAACGCAGTAACGAATAACGCAGTAACGACCGAACGTCCCGAAATGTCCTCCGCACCCGGAGGGCACTATCAACAACAAGAAGGAGCCATTGTGGCCGCCAGTCAAGAAGAAATCATCGCCGGTCTCGCAGAGATCATCGAAGAGGTCACCGGCATCGAGCCGTCTGAGGTGACCCCGGAGAAGTCGTTCGTCGACGACCTGGACATCGACTCGCTGTCGATGGTGGAGATCGCCGTGCAGACCGAGGACAAGTACGGCGTGAAGATCCCCGATGAGGATCTGGCCGGCCTGCGCACCGTCGGTGACGTCGTCTCCTACATCCAGAAGCTCGAAGAAGAGAACCCCGAGGCTGCCGCCGCCCTGCGCGAGAAGTTTGGCTCGGAATGACCAGACCTTCCACTGCTAACGGAGGCTTCCCGAACGTCGTGGTGACTGCCGTGGAGGCCACCACGGCGCTCGCTGCTGACATCGAGAGCACGTGGAAGGGCCTCCTGGCCGGAGAAAGCGGCATCCGTGAGTTGACCGACGACTTCGTCACCAAGTGGGACCTCCCGGTGCGTATCGGTGGTCACCTGGTCGATGACGTCGACAGCCACCTGACCCGCATCGAGCTGCGCCGCAATTCCTATGTGCAGCGCATGTCGTTGGTGCTGGCCCGGCGGCTGTGGAAGAACGCAGGTGCACCCGAGGTCGATCCCGACCGGTTCTCGGTCGTGATCGGCACCGGCCTCGGTGGCGGCGAGAAGATCGTCGAGACCTACGACGCGATGAACGAGGGCGGGATCCGCAAGGTCAGCCCGCTCGCCGTTCAGATGATCATGCCCAACGGTGCCGCTGCGGTCGCCGGCCTGGAGCTGGGCGCCCGCGCCGGGGTCATCACCCCGGTGTCGGCGTGTTCGTCAGGGTCCGAGGCCATCGCCCACGGCTGGCGGCAGATCGTGATGGGTGACGCGGACTTCGCCGTTGTCGGCGGTGTGGAAGGCGGCATCGAGGCACTGCCCATCGCGGCGTTCTCGATGATGCGTGCCATGTCGACCCGCAACGACGATCCCGCCGGAGCGTCGCGGCCGTTCGACAAGGATCGCGACGGCTTCGTGTTCGGTGAGGCCGGCGCGATGATGATCATCGAGACCGAGGAGCACGCCCTGGCCCGTGGCGCCAAGCCGCTGGCCCGCCTGTTGGGTGCAGGTATCACCTCGGACGCGTTCCATATGGTCGCTCCCGCGGACAACGGTCAGCGTGCCGGTGCCGCGATGAAGCGGGCGATGGAAACCGCGGGTCTGGAAGCCAAGGACATCGATCACATCAATGCCCACGGCACGGCCACCCCGATCGGTGACACCGCCGAGGCCAACGCCATCCGCGTTGCCGGATGCGAGAACGCCGCGGTCTACGCGCCCAAGTCGGCGCTGGGTCACTCGATCGGTGCGGTCGGTGCGCTGGAGTCGGTGTTGACGGTGCTCGCGTTGCGCGACGGGGTAATCCCCCCGACGCTTAACTATGAGACACCGGATCCTGAGATCGATCTCGATGTGGTTGCGGGCGAGCCTCGTTATGGCGACTACAAGTACGCCATCAACAACTCGTTCGGATTCGGTGGCCACAATGTGGCTCTGGCGTTCGGGAAGTACTGACATCGGGTAGAAGAACCCGATAGGTAACCCCGGACGACACCCACCGAGGGAAAGCACGGAAGGAAGAACACAGCAAATATGGCGGGATTGTCCACTGGGAATGGTCTTCCCAATGTGGTTGTCACCGGCGTAGCCATGTCAACGGCGCTGGCAACCGATGCTGAAAGCACCTGGAAGAAGCTGCTCGACGGTCAGAGTGGCATACGCACTCTCACCGATTCGTTCGTCGAGGAGTACGACCTGCCGGTTCGCATCGGCGGGCATCTTCTCGAGGATTTCGATCACGAGCTGACGCGGGTCGAACTGCGCCGGTTGTCATATTTGCAAAAGATGTCGACGGTGATCGGCCGCCGGGTCTGGGCCAACGCAGGCTCCCCGGAGGTCGATACCCGTCGCCTCATGGTGTCCATCGGCACCGGCATGGGTTCCTCCGAGGAACTCGTGTTCGCCTACGACGGCATGCGGACCAAGGGCCTGCGCGCCGTGTCACCACTGGTCGTGCAGATGTACATGCCCAACGGTGCGGCAGCGGCTGTCGGGCTGGATCGCAAGGCCAAGGCCGGGGTGTGTACCTCGATCTCGGCCTGCGCCTCCGGTTCCGAGGCCATCGCCAACGCCTGGCGCCAGATCGTGCTCGGCGAGGCCGACATCGCGATCTGCGGTGGCGTCGAGACAAAGATCGAGGCCGTGCCGATCGCCGGCTTCGCGCAGATGCGCATCGTGCTGTCGAACACCAACGACGATCCGGCGGGCGCGTGCCGCCCGTTCGACAAGGACCGCAACGGTTTCGTGTTCGGCGAGGGCGGTGCCCTCATGGTCATCGAGACCGAGGAGCACGCCAAGGCGCGCGGCGCCAACATCCTGGGCCGTCTGATGGGTGCGAGCGTCACGTCGGACGGCTACCACATCGTCGCGCCGGACCCCAACGGCGAGCAGGCTGGTCACGCCATGACCCGCGCCATCGAACTGGCGGGCCTGCAGCCCACCGACATCGATCACATCAATGCGCATGCCACGGGCACCAGCGTCGGCGATGTGGCCGAGGGGAAAGCGATCAACAACGCGATGCGCGGCCACGTGCCCGCTGTCTACGCGCCCAAGTCCGCTCTCGGACACTCGGTCGGCGCGGTCGGCGCGGTGGAGTCCATCCTGACGGTCATGGCGCTGCGGGACGGCGTCATTCCGCCGACGCTCAACCTGCGCAACCTCGATCCGGAGATCGATCTGGACGTGGTGTCCGGTGACCCGCGGCAAGGCGACTTCAAGTACGCGATCAACAATTCGTTCGGATTCGGTGGGCACAACGTCGCGCTCGCCTTCGGAAAGTACTGAGACCCGGCGCTTTCCATCAAAGGAGACCTTTATGACGATCATGGCCCCCGAAGCTGCGGCTGAATCGCTAGACCCCCGCGATCCACTGCTGCGCCTGCAGACCTTCTTCGACGACGACAGCGTCGAGCTGCTGCACGAGCGGGACCGGTCCGGCGTGCTGGCCGCGGCCGGCACCGTCAACGGTGTCCGCACGGTGGCGTTCTGCACCGACGGCACCGTGATGGGCGGTGCCATGGGCATCGAGGGCTGTGCCCACATCGTCAACGCCTACGACACCGCGATCGAGGAGCAGAGCCCGATCGTGGGTATCTGGCACTCGGGCGGCGCCCGGCTGGCCGAGGGCGTCAAGGCGCTGCATGCGGTCGGCCTGGTCTTCGAGGCGATGATCCGGGCGTCGGGCTACATCCCGCAGATCTCGGTGGTCGTCGGCTTCGCCGCCGGCGGTGCGGCTTACGGTCCCGCCCTGACCGACGTCATCATCATGGCTCCGGACAGCAAGGTGTTCGTCACCGGTCCGGACGTGGTGCGCAGCGTCACCGGTGAGGACGTCGACATGGTGTCTCTCGGCGGCCCCGACGCCCACCACAAGAAGTCCGGTGTGTGCCACATCGTCGCCGACGATGAGCTCGACGCCTACGAGCGCGGCCGTCGCCTGGTCGGGTTGTTCAGCCAGCAGGGCCATTTCGACCGGAACAAGGCCGAAGCAGGCGACACCGACCTGGCCGCGCTGATGCCCGAGTCGGCCCGCCGCGCCTACGACGTGCACCCGATCATCGAGGCGCTGCTCGACGAGGGCGTGCCGTTCGAGGAATTCCAGGCCAAGTGGGCACCGTCGATCGTCGTCGGTCTCGGTCGGCTCGCCGGCCGGTCGGTCGGCGTGATCGCCAACAACCCGCTGCGTCTAGGCGGTTGCCTGAACTCCGAAAGTGCCGAGAAGTCGGCACGTTTCGTGCGGCTGTGCGACGCGTTCGGCATTCCGCTGGTGGTCGTCGTCGACGTCCCGGGCTACCTGCCCGGCGTGGACCAGGAGTGGGGCGGTGTGGTGCGCCGCGGCGCCAAGCTGCTGCACGCCTTCGGTGAGTCCTCGGTCCCCCGCGTCACCCTGGTGACCCGCAAGATCTACGGCGGCGCCTACATCGCGATGAACTCGCGTTCGCTCAACGCCACCAAGGTGTTCGCCTGGCCGGACGCCGAGGTCGCCGTCATGGGCGCCAAGGCCGCCGTCGGCATCCTGCACAAGCGCAAGCTGGCCGCCGCTCCGGATCACGAGCGTGAGGCGCTGCACGAGGAGCTGGCCATCGAGCACGAGCGCATCGCCGGCGGTGTGGATTCCGCGATCGAGATCGGCGTGGTCGACGAGAAGATCGATCCGGCGCACACCCGCAGCAAGCTGACGCAGGCGCTGGCCGAGGCCCCGCACCGGCGCGGCCGCCACAAGAACATCCCGCTGTAACTCTTCAGCACGGAGTTTCCTCCGCGAGCAGACGCAAATGTCCCCCAAAACCACGGTTTTGGGGGACATTTGCGTCTTGTCGGCAGATCTAACGAGTGGTGTAACCGCCGTTGGCGAAGAGGGTCTGCCCGTTGATCCAGTGCCCCTCGTCGGTGAGAAACACCACCAGCGGGGCGATGTCGGTGATCTCGGTCAGCCGGTTACCCATTGCCTGCGACTTGTGGAACTCGACCCGCTCCGGGGTCTCCTGCGGATAGAAGAACGGTGTGTCCATCGGACCGGGCGCCACGTTGTTGACGTTGATGCCGCGGACGCCGAATTCCTTGGATGCGGCCCGGGTGAAGTGTTCGACGGGGCTCTTGGAGCCCGCGTAGGTCGAGTAACCGTCGGTGTATGCCGCCAGCAGCGCGGTCACGATGGTGACCACCGAGCCGTTGTCGTTGAGCCGCTTGCCCGCCTGCTGCAGGAAGAAGTAGGCCGCCTTGGCATTGATGTCGAACATGGAGTCGTATTCGGCCTCGGTGGTTTCCACGAACGGCTTCCGCAACACCTTGCCCACCGTGTTGATCGCGATGTCGACGCTGCCGAACGCGTCGACGGCGGTGTCGAAGAGCCGCTCGACATTCGCCGGCACCGTCAGGTCGCCCTGCACCTTGACGGCCTTGACGCCCGCGTCCTGCACTGCGGCGACCGTCTTGTCGGCATCCGCCTCGCTGGCAGCGCTGTTGTAGTGAACGGCGACGTTGACACCCCTCGAAGCCAACGTCGTGCTGATCAGGCCGCCGAGGTTCTTGGCCCCGGCAGCAACTATCGCTGATTTGCCTTCCAGTTTGCTCATAGGTCGCAGCGTAGCTACATGATTCACACATGAATAACGCAAAATTCCGATGTTTCCACAAGCCATACTTGTAGATAGATTTGAAGGATGTCATCGAACATCCCTGATCTGCGACGTTTACGTCAGTTCATCGCGATCGGTGAAGCAGGCAGTGTCACCGCTGCGGCGGCCGCCCTGCACGTTAGCCAACAAGCTCTCAGCAGCTCGATGCAGCAACTTGAGAAGGAACTCAACGCCAGGCTGTTCCGGCGCGAGGGTCGTCGCCTGACGCTCACCCCGGCCGGCGAACTGCTTCTCGCCGAAGGCCGAACACTGCTGGCAGCGGCGCATACGGTGGCCGACCGGGTGGAACAGACCGCCGGCGGCGCCGCCGAGGTTTTTGTCGTCGGCCATACCCCGGCACTCAGTGGCAGCGAAGCCTATACCCGCCTCGAACCGGCCATCACCGCGTTCCCGGAGACCTCCTTCACCTTCCGTCAGCTCTACCCCGATCAGCTCGCCGCCGCGGTGCTGGGCGGCGAGGTGCACCTCGGCCTACGCCGCGGAGTCGTCCCCACCAACGAATTGGCCACGGCCGTCCTGGGTTACGACCGGGTACGGCTGGCCCTGCCCCGCGAGCACCGGCTGGCCGGCGCGCCCACCGTCGACATTCACCAACTCGCCGGGGAGCGCATCGCTCTGTGGGCACCCCCGGGCGGGTCGTACTACAGCGACTTTCTGATGGGCGCGTGCCGCCGTGCCGGTTTCGAACCCGACTATGTCGTGAGCCGGGTCCAGGGGGCGGCCACGGTCGCGGCCCCGCTCACGACCGGCGCCGTCACGTTCGTCACCTCTCCCCCTGGCCCCGCCATGGACGGACGGGTGGTGATCACCGAACTCGAGCCACCATTGCTCGTGGGCGCCCAGGCAATGTGGCAGCGCCACACCGGTTCAGCGGTGCGCGACGCGCTGCTGTCGCAGGTCTAGCCGACCCGGGTCAGGTCGTTGCCCAATGCGACCTGCACGATCCGGCGCTCCGGATCGTCGTTGGGGACGGGCGCTCTCCACCAGCCGCGTGACCGCTCTTGCCGGCACACCGTCGAGGCGATGTACTCGTTGCCGCCTTTTCCGCCCTCGCGCGAGTGTGGTGGCAGGAAGCGGTAGATGCCCTTCCGTGAAGGGTCCACCTCCTGCGCGGGATTCGGGTTGATGCGGGTGTACTCCTCGACGATCTCGTCGCCGGAGACCGGCTCTCCACCGGCGGGCGGCTCACGCAGGAACGATCTTTCGACGAACGCCAACCCCGCGCCGCGGGCCTTTTCCAGCATCCAGCACAACGCGATGTCGCTGAGCCCATGTTGACGGTTGCCGCCGCCGACATCGGAGTGCGATCCGGTGAACCACACCTGTTCCAGACGTTGCGTGGGTGGAGCCATGTCGGATTTGGACCAGATCGTAGGCACGAACGGACCGCGCCGCTCGTCGATCGCGAGTGCCTGGTAGGCCTCCCCGACCTTCGAACTCAGAGTGGTGTCGTGAAATTCGTACCTCCGGTTGAATCGGCGGGCCAGCCACCCGCCTGCTGACGGAATCCCCAGGGCGCCAACGGTATCCCAGACCCCGATGAACCGGATGTCGGTTTCGTAGGAGTACATCTTCCGGAACAGCGCCGCCGCGACACTGCGCGGATTCGTGTTTGTGTTGCCGCCTCGGTACAACGCGTACGCCTGTCCGATCTGATCGGCATTGTCACGATGCAACACTCCCGAGTTGCGGATCAGCCCCGCGGTGCTGCGTGCGGTGAACGCCCCGCGGCTGAATCCGAAGAAGTACAGTTCGTCGCCGGGTTGGTAGTTCTGGACGACGAATCGGTAGGTGTCGCAGACATCGCGAAACAGGCCGGCACCGAAGGCCCCGCCGAGCAGGCGGTCCGACCGGGTGGTGCCCACCCCCCGGTGGTAGAACAGCCGCTGCTCTCGCCCCTCGTCGTCTTGGGAAGCCAGCGCCATCGCCACTTTGGCGACATTGGTCGGCGTGGGCTTGCCCTCCGTTGTCTGATCAGGTGTGTTCCACGTGCCGTCGCAGCACACCACCAGTCGCTTCGCCATGATCGGTCTCCCTCGCCGCACAGGTTTGCGCCTCTCGGGTCAGTGTGCTCGCGGCGACCGGCCACGCCATGCGTAGTGAACTACTCGACTTCCCCGAATTCGCCGATCATCTCGGCAGCCGCCTCGGCCGCGAGGTCCCGGTCGCCGCTCACCAGCCCGATCCGGGTGCGTCGGTCGAGGATGTCATCGACGGACAGCGCGCCTTCGTGGGTGACGGCGTACTCGAACTCCGCTCGCATGACGTCGAGTCCCTCGGCCACCGGGTCGGTGGGGCGTGCGCACCGGGCCCGGGCGATCACATTGGGCGCCTCGGACCCGTACCGGGCGACCAGCGAGGACGGCAGTGCATGCTCAGATCGCAACGTGGACACCGGATTGGCCGGGGCGCCGACGAGCGGCAGGTTGGCCGTGCGGCAGCCCGCGGCGGACAGCCCGCGCAGGTTCAGCGCCCGGTCCAGGACGTCCTGGGCCATGTACCGGTATTCGGTGAGTTTCCCGCCGATGATGCTGATCACGCCGCTCGCCGACTCCACCACCGCGTGCTCTCGGGAGACATCGGCCGTGCTGCCTTCGCCGGTGTCGATCAGCGGCCGCAACCCCGCGTAGGCGCCCCGCACATCCGCGGTGGTCAGATCGGTGGCCAGGGCGGTGTTGACGGTGTCGAGCAGGAACGCGACCTCGCCCGGAGTCGGTTGTGGCACATCGGGAATCGGCCCCGGGGCATCCTCATCGGTCAGCCCCAGGTAGACGCGACCGAGCTGCTCGGGCATCGCGAAGACGAACCGGTTCAACTCCCCCGGTATCGGAATGGTCAGTGCCGCGGTGGGATTGCCGAACGCCGCGGCGTCGAACACCAGATGTGTGCCGCGGCTGGGCCTCAGTGTGATCGCCGGGTCGAGATCGCCGGCCCATACCCCGGCAGCGTTGATGACCACCCGCGCGGTCGCGTCGAAGGAGTCCCCGGTGAGTTCGTCGGTCAGGCGCACCGAGGTGGCGCCGGCTCCGCCGGCGGAGACTCGCGTGAGGATGCGGGCCCCGTGTTGCGCGGCGGTGCGGGCGACGGCGGCCACCAGCCGGGCGTCATCGACGAGCTGACCGTCGTAGGCGAGGTAGGCCCCGTCGAGGCCCTCGGTGCGCACCGTCGGGGCCAGCTCGACCGCGCATCGCGCGTCCACCCGACTCGACCGCGGCAGGGTCGACGCACTCGTGCCCGCCAGCCTGCGCAGGCCGTCGCCGGCCACGAATCCGGTGCGTACCAACGCTCGCGACGCGCGTCCCATCGACGGCAGCAGCGGTACCAGCTGCGGCATGGCCGTGACGAGGTGAGGCGCGTTGCGGGTCATCAGGATTCCGCGTTCGATCGCGCTGCGGCGGGCAATCCCGATATTGCCGGTGGCCAGGTAGCGCAGACCGCCGTGGACCAGTTTCGAACTCCACCGGCTGGTGCCGAAGGCGAGATCGTGTTTCTCCACCAGTGCCACCTGCAGGCCGCGGCTGGCGGCGTCCAGCGCGATGCCCGCACCGGTGATCCCGCCGCCGATGACGATCACGTCGAGCTGTTCCCCATCGGCCAGCGCGGCCAGTTCGGTTGCGCGCCTGGCGCGGTTGAGAGCTGTCGGTCCGGTCACGAGGCGAGGTATCCGTTCAATGCGTAGGACAGTTCCGTGGCCAGCGCATCGGCGTCGAGAATCGGCTCGACCATCTGGGCGGACTGGATGGCGGACTGGGTGATCAGCAGGCACATGGTGGCCAATTGCCGGGGATCCCCGGCCCGGACGCGGTTGTCCCCCAGGCCGGCCTCTTGGGCGAGCTTGAGTTCCCCGGCAAGCGCATCGATCAGGATTTGCTGGCTGGTGCCCAGCCGCTCGGCGATGTACACCATCGCCACGTCCGGAGCGGAGTGCAGGACCGCCATGATCACCTCGTCGTCACGCAGCCGCGCGGCGACCGTCACGATGCGGCTGACCAGGGCCGCACGGCCAGGACCGCCGACCTCGGTGGTGTCGAGAACGCCGACGACCCGCGCGGTGAGCAGCGCGGCCAGGATCGACTGGGTGTCGGGGAAACGCCGGTATACGGTCGGGCGGCTGACCCCGGCCCGCCGGGCGATCTCGGCCAGTGTCACCCGGTCCACGCCGAAGGCCAGCACGCAGCTGGCGGCGGCCTCCAAGATCTGGTCGCTCAGCGATCTCTCGTTACTGATTGACATCATGTGTAATACTGTAACGCATGACTCAGCCGGCTGAACAGTTTCTGCCTCCGATGAAGTGGAATGCCTGGGGCGACCCGCATGCGGCCAAGCCGCTGTCCGACGGAATCCGATCCCTGCTGCAGCAGGCCCTGGGCGTCGAAGCCGCACCGGCGGCGGAGCCGACACCCGACCACGTGCAGTTACGGCCGTCCGCCCTGTCCGACGCCGACCGAGACGCCCTGACTGCCATCGTCGGCGCAGCACACTGCGGTACCGACACCATGTCGCGACTGTTGCGCGCGGGCGGCAAGTCGACGCTGGACCTGCTGCGCCGCAATGATTCCGGAATCCAGGACGCGCCCGACGCGGTGTTGCTCCCGGGCTCGGACGACGAGGTGGCCGCGATTCTGGCCCACTGCGTCGAGCACCGGATCGCCGTCGTCCCGTTCGGCGGCGGCACCAGCGTCGTGGGCGGGCTCGATCCGCTTCGCGGCGATTTCGCCGCGGTCGTCGCGCTCGACCTGCGCCGGTTCGACGCATTGCACACCCTCGACGAGGTGGCCGGTGAGGCCGAGCTCGGCGCCGGCGTCACCGGACCGCAGGCCGAGGCATTGCTTGGCGCACAAGGCTTCTCGCTGGGCCACTTCCCGCAGAGCTTCCAGTTCGCCACGATCGGCGGTTTCGCCGCCACCCGGTCCTCAGGGCAGGATTCGGCCGGATACGGCCGCTTCGACGACATGGTCCGCGGTCTGCGCGCCATCACGCCCGCAGGCACACTCGACCTCGGTCGCGCTCCGGCCTCGGCTGCCGGACCGGACCTGCGTCAACTGCTTCTCGGCTCGGAAGGGGTGTTCGGTGTCATCACCCGGGTCCGGGTTCGAGTGCATCCGGTGCCCGAGACCACGCGCTACGAGGCCTGGTCCTTCCCTGATTTCGCCACCGGCGCAGCGGCGCTACGGGCCGTCACCCAGACCGGCACCGGCCCGACGGTGATCCGGCTGTCCGACGAGGCCGAGACCGGGGTGAACCTGGCGACGACGGAAAGCATTGGCGAGCAGAGCATCACCGGTGGCTGCCTGGCCATCACGCTGTTCGAGGGCACCGCGGCCCACACCGAGAGCCGCCATGAGGAGACCCGCGCCGTCATGCAGGCCCACGGCGGTACCTCGCTGGGTGACGCGCCGGCCCGCGCCTGGGAACACGGCCGATTCAACGCACCGTACCTACGTGATTCGCTGCTGGCCGCCGGCGCACTGTGCGAAACCCTGGAGACCGCCACGACGTGGTCCAACCTGACCGTGCTGAAGGCCGCGGTCACCGAGGCACTGACCACCGCGCTCGCCGAATCCGGCACGCCGGCCCTGGTGATGTGTCACATTTCGCATGTGTACCCCACCGGCGCCTCGCTCTACTTCACGGTCGTCGCCGCCCAGCGCGGCAATCCGATCGAGCAGTGGCAAGCCGCCAAGACCGCGGCCTCCGACGCGATGGTGCAGAACGGCGGCACCATCACCCACCATCACGCAGTCGGCGCTGATCACCGGCCGTGGATGCGTGACGAGATCGGCGACCTCGGCGTCGAGGTGTTGCGGGCCGTCAAGGCCACCCTCGATCCGGCCGGAATCCTCAACCCGGGCAAGCTGATTCCGTGAATCAGGTAACCGTCCTGACCAATCCCATGTCGGGGCACGGCAATGCGCCACATGCGGCCGAGCGGGCGGTCGCGCAGCTCCAGCGGCGCGGCATCGACGTGTGCGCGATCGTCGGCACCGACGCCGCGCACGCCCGCCGCCTGGTCGACGAGGCGCTCGACCGTGGCACCGACGCCCTTGTGGTGGTCGGCGGCGACGGGGTGATCTCGTTGGCCCTGCAGGCGCTGGCCACCGGAGATGTCCCGTTGGGCATCGTCCCGGCCGGGACGGGCAACGATCATGCCCGCGAATATCGTCTGCCGACAGGCGATCCCGAGGCCGCGGCCGATGTCATCGCCGACGGCCACACCGAGACGGTCGACCTCGGCCGCATCGAGGATGCCTCCGGTGCGGTCAAGTGGTTCGGCACCGTGATGGCCGCCGGGTTCGACTCCCTGGTCAGCGACCGGACCAACCGGATGCGCTGGCCGCACGGCCGGATGCGCTACAACGTCGCGATGATCGCGGAGATCTCGAAGCTACGACTGCTGCCGTTCCGGCTCACCTTCGACGACGGACCGGAGATCCGCACCGACCTCACCCTGGCGGCATTCGGCAACACCCGCAGCTACGGCGGCGGCATGTTGATCTGCCCCGGCGCCGACCACTCGGACGGTCTGCTCGACGTCACGATGATCACGTCGGCATCCCGCACCCGATTGATCCGCCTGTTCCCCACGGTTTTCAAGGGCACCCATGTCGACCTCGACGAGGTGACCACCAAGCGCGCCAGGACGATCCACGTCGAATGCCCCGGCATCAACGCCTACGCCGATGGGGATTTCGCACTCCCGTTGCCGGTCACGGTGTCCGCGGTGCCGGCCGCACTGCGCTTACTCGTGCCCAAGCAGTCCTGAACGAACTCCACGATGCAGTCGCGGGCCTCCCGGCTCTCCGGCAGAAACGGCAGAAACGCCGGGAAAGCGTGGAGCTGACCGGGCCAGATCTTGAGAGTGCACGACCGCCCCGCATCGGTCAGCACCTCGTGCATGCGTTCGGCGTCGCAACACAGCGCCTCCGATTCCGCCGCGATGATCAGGCTCGGCGGAAAGGTGTCGAGCACGCCGTTGACCGGTGACAGGGCGTGACCGTCCGAGTCCTTGGGGCCGACGCATCCGACGACCATCGGCAGGACCAACCCGATTCCCATCCGATCCGCGGCGAAGTTGGGATGACCGGAGCGGCGTTCATTGTCGAGTTCGAGTAGGGGGCTGATGCCGACGACGCCGGCCGGCGCCTCGACCCCCTGCGCCTGAGCGGCGAGAACGGTTGCGAAGGCGAGGAATCCGCCTGCCGAATCGCCTGCCACCACGGTCTTGGCAGGCTCCACGCCCTGGTCCGACAGCCAGCGATAGGCGCGCAGGCAGTCCGCGATGGACTCGTCGACGGTCACGTCCGGGTGCTGCCGGTACTCGACGTGCACCACGGGAAGTTGGGTCCGCCGGGCAAGGGCGATCACGACGTGCTGGTGGGTGTCGAAGCCACCGAGGACGAACCCGCCACCATGTAGGTAGAGGATGGCGCCGTCGGCGAGCGGACGGTGAGCTGATTCGACCGTACGGATGGTCTCGACGGTGACTCGACCGAGCGTGATCCGGCTGACCTGCAGGCCCCTCCGCGGGCGGAGGCGCTGAAGCCGCGCGAGCCCGTTGATGCGGCGACCGATCGTGGTGAGGCGATCCTCGACGGATCGATCTCCTTGGTAGGCAACTGATCTGCGCACCTGGACGAGGAGAGTTCGGCGGGCGATGGCATAGCACGCGCGGGATCTGCGACTGGGACGTCGTGTCGACAGTGCGGCGGCCGGTAATACCATCCCAACTCCTTCGGTCCTCGGATACGACATTGTGGTTTCAGTCGACTGGTTGCTTCGGCGATCCCAGGGCGGCAAGCAGTTTCACCAGGTGGCCGAAGGCGTCGGTGAACGGTCGCGCGGGCACCGACGGATCGATGGCCCGCTGGATGCCGAGGCCGATGCCGGCACTGAGCAGGAGATTGCCGAGATCCTCCAGGCTCGATGCGACGTCGCTGTTCGCCAGCTGCGCTTCGGTGAGGCCGAGTTCCACCGACATCGACTGCAGCACGTCGATGACCATCTGCGCGGCCTCGTTGCGCAAGCTCGTGATCATCTGGCCGAGCTCGGGATTGTTCCGTGACAGCACCGCGAACTCGAGTTCGAGCATGGTCCAGCCGACATCGCCTGCCGTGCGCTCCAGCCACGCGCTCAAGGCCGCTACCCGGCTGTCCAGCTCGGCGTCGGACATCGCGAGTTCGGCCATCTCGGCGAACTTCTCACGGTGGATCAGCTCGAGGACATCGCGGCACAGGTTGGGCTTGCTGCCGAAGTTGGAGTACACGGCGCCCTTGGAGAAACCCGCGTCGTCGGCGATGTCTTCGAGGCTGGTGGCGGCGTACCCGTGGGCCAGGAAGCGCTGTTTGGCGGCCTCCAAGAGTTCGGCCCGCGTCCGTTCCTGGCGTTGAGCCCTGGTCAGCCGCGGCATGCGCTGATGATAGTTCGGAGTGGACTTTGGGTATTGAATTAACTCAAAGTATTCAGATACCGTCAGTATGCGAAAGGTCGCGAGACGACTCCAGGGGAGGCATGACGTGCGGTTTTCACATCAACAGACGTCGGCGAACGGGGCGGTGGTCATCGTCACCGGCGGGGCGCGTGGCATCGGCGCCAAGACGGCGGAGCTGTTCTCCGCCCGCGGCGCCACGGTATGGATCGGCGACGTCGATGCCGATGTGGCCGCGACGACCGCGGCCGGCATCCCCCGCTGCCGGGCGGCATACCTCGACGTCACGCAGCGGTCTTCGTGGGAGCGCTTCGTCGCCGAGGCCGTCCGCGAATCAGGCAGCATCGACATCCTGGTCAACAACGCCGGGGTCATGCCACTCGGCGCGTTCGACGCCGAATCCGAGGCCACCACCGACCTGATTCTCGACGTCAATGTGCGTGGCGTCCTGAACGGCATGCGGGCCGTGGTCCCGTCGATGGTGGACCGCGGACACGGTCACGTCGTCAATGTGGCGTCGATGGCGGGCATGATCCCGATCCCCGGCATGGTGACCTACAACGCCAGCAAGTTCGCCGCACTGGGCGCCTCGCTGGCGGCCCGGCGCGAGTACGCGGGCACCGGGGTCTCGGTGTCGGCTGTGCTGCCGTCGGCGGTACGCACCGAGCTCGCATCGGGTGTGCAGCTCGGAAATGGCCTTCCCACCGTGGATCCCGACGACGTCGCGCGGGCGATCCTCAGGACCCTGCACACCCGGGCTGCGCGCACGTCGGTCCCCGGTTGGGTCGCGCCCGGGTGGGCCCTTGTCGACGCCCTGGTACCCGAGGCGATCCAGCGCGCGGTGCGAGACAGGATCGATGACCGCCGTGCCCTGACCGCCCTCGACGAGCAGGGCCGGTCCACATACCTGCAGCGCATCGCTCGCCAATCGAAAGCTCATGCCGCGCAGCCCGATTCCGGGGTGACGCCATGACCACGGCATTGGCGATCGGCTGCGGTGGCACCATCGGAGGCGCTTGGACAGTCGCGGCGCTACACGCGCTGGCCGAACAGACCGGATGGGATCCGCGCGACACGGCCGTGCTGCAAGGAACCTCGGCCGGTGCTGAACTCATCACGATGCTGGGCGGCGGTGCCACGGTGGACGATCTCGTCGCGATGCACCGCGGTACCGCCACCGATGAGCGCCTGCGTCGGCATATCGCGGACACCCCGTCCAGCATGCCGCCGATCCCGGCGCCCCGCCTGCTCAACCCGCGCCTGCTCGGGAGTCAACGGGGCCTCGCCGCCGCCACCGGCATCGCTCCGGTGGGACGAGGCAACGCGGACTGGTTGCAGCGCCTCGCCGACGGATTCTCCGATCCCGATGGGTGGTCGGCACACCCCGGTATCCGGATGGTCGCCTTCGACTACCGGCGCGGCGAGCGTGTCGTGTTCGGGGCGCCCGGCGCGCCGAAGGCCTCCGCAGGCGAAGCGCTACGCGCATCCTGGGCGGTGCCCGGCTGGATGCCACCGGTCACGATCGGCGGCAGGCAGTTCGTCGACGGCGGGGCCGCATCGACCGCGTCGGTCGATCTGATCGCCTCCGACGAAGCCGAGATCATCTACGTGATCACCCCCATGGCCTCCGAACCAGGCACGCGTGCACCGGGACTGGGTGGAAGGCTGGAGCACCGGCTGCTGCGCCGGCCGATGTCGGCCGGACTGGACCGCGAAGTGGCCGAGGTGCGGGCGCGGGGAACGCAGGTCGTCGTCATCCGTCCCGACACCGCAGATCTCGCGGGCCTCGGTTCACATTTCATGCGGCGCGGCCGACGACAGTCGGCATTCGAGGCATCGATGCGCACAGCACCTGCCACGGTCCGACGTGCGCTCGCCGTCAGTGAGGAGGCACGATGAGCCGCGAAGTCCGCATCGTCATCATCGGCGCGGGGATGGCCGGTATCGCCACCGCGTACACGCTCAAACAAGCCGGGTTCACCAACTTCACGATCCTGGAAAAGGGTTCGGACGTCGGCGGGGTCTGGCACTGGAACCGCTACCCGGGTCTCACCTGTGACGTGCCGTCGCAGATCTACCAGTTCTCGTTCGCACCCAAACCGGACTGGAGCCACATCTGGGCCAACGGCGAGGACATCCAGAGTTATCACCGCGACGTCATGGAACGTTTCGGGCTCGACGCCCATCTGCGGTGCGACACCGAAGTCGTCGACGCCCGTTACGACAGCACTACCACGTCGTGGACGCTCACAACAGGCGACGAAGCCACCCTGACAGCCGATTTCGTCATCTGCGCCACCGGCGTGTTGCATCACCCGTCGATCCCCGAGATTCCCGGCATGGACACGTTCGCCGGACAGATCGTGCACACAGCACGGTGGGATCCGGAGGTGGTGACCGACGGCAGGTGCATTGCCGTGATCGGAACCGGATCGACCGGTGTCCAGGTGGTTTCGGCCCTCCAACCGAAAGCCCGCACCCTGATGCACTTCGCGAGGTCACCGCAGTGGATCCTGTGGGCACCGATGTCGCTGAGGCAGTCGTCGATCCTCGCCAAGGTGCTGAACCGGAAGCCGGGGTGGCACGACTTCCTCTACCGACGGCTGCAGTGGGGGGCCGGAATCCTCGCCGATGTCGTCACCACGCCGTCGTGGCGGCGCAAGCTGGTGCAGTCCTATGCCAGGTGGAGCCTGGCCGCCCAGGTCCGCGACCGTGCGCTCCGCGCGAAACTCACCCCGGACTACGAGCCGCTGTGCAAACGGCAGGTGGTCTCGGGCTCGTACTACCGCGCCATCAAGCGTCCCAACGCGAGCCTGATCGACGACCCCATCCAGGAGTTCACCGCTACGGGCATCCGCACCGCTGACGGCACGCACCACGACGTGGATGTCGTGGTGCTGGCCACCGGATTTCAGGCGCACAACTACATGCGCCCGATGAACATCGTGGGCCGCGACGGCATCACGCTCGACGATGCATGGGTCAAAGGCCCACGGGCGTACCGCATGACGGCGATTCCCGGGTTTCCCAACCTGTTCACCGTGTTGGGTCCGAACTCGCCGACCGGGTCGATTCCGCTGCAGTACTCCGCCGAACTCACCGCCGGCTACATCGTGGCCTGGCTCAAGCGGTTTGAGAACGCGGAACTCTCCGAGGTCGAGGTCACCGAACAGGCCACCGACGAATTCAACGCCGCGGTCGCCGACGGGCTCGGTCCTACGGTGTGGAACACCGGGTGCAACTCGTGGTACTTCACCGACGCCGGAACCATCGACCTGTGGCCGTTCGACCGGGCCACCCTCACCCGCATGCTGTCCGAACCGAACCCCGCGCACTACCGGATCCGGTGACGGCACGCCACGCATCGGGCCCTCTTCCTGCGATTCGGCGTGTTTGCCCGACACCGTGAACGGCACACGGTACGTTGCGTCTGGGCCGGGGTTGTGACTGAGTGGACTGGTACGGAGCGTCATGGAATCGACCAAATACATCGGCCGCGTCGGCGCACTGGCCGTTGCTCTCGGCATCGGCACGGCCCTGACCTCCGGGACCGGAATCGCCTGGGCCGAAGGCGGGTCCGGCGATCCTGGCAAATCGACAGCGGGAAGTCCCGGGGGCCCCACCGCGAGCTCGGGGACGAAGAAGAATTCGGGCAAACCCTCCGACACCAAGAAGCCGGCGACCACTCCGTCCGGCGCGCTGTCGAAGATCGGCGAGCGGATCCGCAAGGACGTCGAGTCGGGCCTGAATGACGTCGGTGACGCGATCAAGCAGACGCAGAACCGGCTGGACTCCGCGCGGACCCCGCTGCGGACCCGGACGACCAAGGCCCGGAGCAAGATTCAGGGCACACTGACCAATGCCCCCGAGACGGGCAACAAGGCCGACGCCGGCGAG
The DNA here is from genome assembly GCF_003855255.1 of Mycolicibacterium nivoides. NCBI lineage: Bacteria > Bacillati > Actinomycetota > Actinomycetes > Mycobacteriales > Mycobacteriaceae > Mycobacterium > Mycolicibacterium nivoides. The sequence goes on from NZ_CP034072.1 coordinate 1,937,474, forward strand.
AAGACCGATACCACCCGGATCGTCCCGGAGGCCGTGACCACTGCGCCTGATCTGCGGCGCGCGCAACGGCCCAACACCGTTGTCGTCCGGATGCGGGACGCCGCCGAGGACATCGACCAACGCAGCCGCGAAGCCCTCTCGACGCTGCGAACGGAGGTCACGTCGTTCGAGGTTCCCGCCGTCGTGAAGGAGAGCGTCATCCCGGCGGCGCCGGTCCCGACGCCCGAGCCCACCGCACCCAAGGTCGCCGCTGCGCCGGTGGTCTCGGCGCTGCTGGGTGTCGCCGGGCTGGCACCGTTCGGCGCGGGCACCAGCCCGGTCGCCCCCGGCCAGTCCCCCGCCCTGTGGGCCATGATGGCTTGGACCAGAAGGGAATTCGAGCGGACGATCAATCCGTTGAGTTCCCGGGTCACCTCGGCCAAGGACGCCGCCTCGGTGGTCGCCGAGGGTGAGATCCAGCCGATGGCGGCCGCCGCCCCCAACGCCGCTGTGCAGACTGATGACCTGACGCCCAAGCCCCAGGTCCCGTCCTCCCTGGCCGGCGCCACCACACCGCTCGGGTGGGTGACCGGAGTCGGCATCACCGACCACTGGTATGTCGCGGGCACGGATCTGGGCATCATGTGGAACAGCGGCTACACCGATCCCGTGACCGGAAAGCCGATCATCTACACGTTGTTCGGCGACACCTACAGCGAGCCGGGGATGGCCGGCGACTGGCGCAACAACGTGTTGTTCCGCACCATCGACACCGATCTGTCCGACGGCCTGCAGTTCAACGGTGCGGTGATCAACGCCGGAGCGCAATATCCCGGCGATCCCAACGGGGTTCATCAGTGGTACGGCACCGGAGGCGCCCCGGCAGGCGCCACCCAGATCATCTACGACCCGGGCGGCCTCAACGGACTGTTCGGCACCACCTACACGATGATCCCGACCTCGGCGATCGCGATCGAAAACCCTGATGCCGAGGGCGGTTACACGCAGTACGCCACCGTGATGTCGATCCGCACGTGGGACAACCCGGGTAGCTGGACCACCAACTACTCGGCCATCGCCTACTCCAACGACGGCGGCAAGACCTGGACCGTCGACCCTGACACCGTGCGCTCGTCGGGGTGGTTCCGTGCGGGCCCGGCCTATGTTCCCGGCGACGAGCATTTCCAGCAGAACGCCCTCGTCATGTCGGACGACCCGACCGACCCCTACGTCTACGTGTACGGGACTCCGTCGGGCAGGCAGGGTTCGGCGTACGTGGCCCGCGTGGAAAAGGACCAGATCACCAACCTGGATGCCTACGAGTACTGGTCGGGTGAGAATTCCAGCGGCGCCGGGCAGTGGGTTACCGGTGATCCGTCGGCGGCGGTTCCGGTGTTCGGCTCCAGCAGCACCGATTTCCTGCCGACGCTCTACAAGGTCGCGGACTTCTTCACGTTCGGGTTGTTCACCAAGATCGCGAACGGCATCTGGGTCGGCGGACTGCCCACCAACGGCAATGTCAGCGAGATGTCCGTGCAGTACAACCAGTATCTGGGCAAGTACGTCGTGCTCTACACCGATGGCGGCAACAACGTCGTGATGCGGGTGTCGGATTCACCGCAGGGCACATGGTCGGATACGACGACGCTGGTGAACAACAACCTGACGACCAACACCGGCATGTACGCGCCCATGATCCATCCGATGTCGGGCACCGACTACTTCAACAAGGTCGACGCCAACGGCAATGTCGTGCAGGACAACTCGCAGTACCTGTACTACAACCTGTCCTACTGGGGTGACTACAACGTCCGGTTGATGCAGACCGACCTGTCCACGATGAAGACAGTCTCGGTGTAGTCCATGCACCGCGTGTTTGCATCGACCGCGGCAGCCCTCACCGTGGCCGCCGCACTCTCCACCAGCGCCTGCGCACACGCCGATCCCGAACCGGTGCCGCAGGGGCCGTCCGAAACCGCGGCTCCTCAACCTGACTCGTCATGCACGGAAAGTCTTGCCGGGGCGCTGACTTCCGCCGATCCCAAGCAACTCGGCAACAACCGGCTGCTGCTGCAATGTAAGGACGACATTTGGCAGCGGTTCGCCGAGGCCTATCCGTCGTCGGACCGCTGGCTGACCACGGGCCCCGAAATGATCCTGCACGGGCAAGGCCGGCGGAACCCGGAAGCCGCGGCGGGCACCTGGACCGGCACGCCGCGGACTGCTGAGGCCCATTGTGGCGCCGAGGTCGTCGACGTCCTGGGCGCCGGCAAGACGTCGGAGCCCGAGACGTTCAGCGCCGAACCGGGTCGACCACTGACCTTTGAGGTCAGCGATCACATGTTCACGACGAAGCTCAGCGGCTATTGCCTCTGGGCGCGTAGCTGACGAGCTACCCCACGCCCCGGTTCAACCACGACACCTCAGCGCCGTCACCGCCGTTGCGGTAGGGCTCGAGGGACTCGTCCCACGCGGTGCCCAGCACGGTGTCGAGTTCGGCTGCCAACATGTCGGCGCCGCCGGCCATCAGGGAGCGCAGCCGCATCTCGCCGACCATCACATCGCCGTTGGCACTCATGGCACCGCTCCACAGACCGAGCTGAGGGGTATGGCACCAGCGGTGCCCGTCCACTCCGGCACTGGGGTCCTCGGTCACCTCGAAGCGCAGCACGGACCAGGAACGCAGGGCATTGGCCAACTGCGCCCCGGTGCCGACCGGCCCAACCCAGTTGGTGACCGCGCGCAACTGGCCAGGCATGGCCGGTTGCGGGGTCCACTTCAGGTTGGCCCGCGCCGACAGGGTCGACGACAACGCCCACTCAACATGCGGGCATACCGCCGCGGGTGAGGCATGGACATACACCACGCCCGTCGCCGCGTCGGCGAACTGGTTCGACGCACGCATCTGCTACTCCTTCGGATACGAGGGACGTCTTCCCCAACGGCCTGGTATTCCGATCGAGCATGCAGTTGTGTGTGCCGCGCGTGTCTATTGTGCCTTGTGTGGCCAGTGTTGCGCTAGTCTGTCCCGCTTTCTCTCAGCACTCCATCAGATATCGCCGGCCACAGCGGGTAGGTCCAGTCCCCGAAGTCGCGGTCGGTGAGCACCACCAAGGCCAGGTCAGCGGCCGGATCAACCCACAGAAACGTCCCCGACTGACCGAAATGTCCGAACGTGCGTGCAGAGTTTGCCGAGCCCGTCCAGTGCGGGGATTTACCGTCGCGAAGTTCGAAGCCCAGTCCCCAGTCATTCGGCCGCTGCACACCGAACCCAGGCAACACCCCATCCAGCCCGCGAAACTGCACCGTCACGGCCTCGTCGTGCAGTTGCTGAGACACCAGTGCCGGCCGCAACAACTCCCGGGCGAACACCGCCAGGTCGGCAACGGTCGACACGCCGCCGAACCCGGCCGCCTCCGCCCCGCCCAACAGCTTGGACGCCGACATCTGCAGCGGCTCGAACACCGCCTCGGTCAGATAGGTACCGAACTCGATGTCGGCGGCGTCCTCGACCGCACGGGCCAGCAGTTCGAATCCGTAGTTGGAGTAGATGCGACGCTGACCCGGCTGCGCGAGCACCTCAGCCGAACGCATGGCCACCCCCGACGCGTGCGCCAACAGGTGACGGATCGTCGAACCGGGCGGGCCGGCCGGGGTGTCCAGGTCGACCGCGCCTTCTTCGATCGCGATCTGCGCGGCCCGCGCCACGAGCGGTTTGGTCACCGAGGCCAACGTGAACGACTTGTCCGTATCGCCGCGGCTGGCCAGCACCCCAGATGGGCCGACCACCGCAGCGGCCACCGAGTCCACCGGCCAGGTATCGATAATGTCGAGAACGTCGGCATCCATCAGGACCGTCCGCTCTTCGCGCAAGCGCTCATCCCGCAAAATCTATCGGGCGCGCCCCACACTCCGGGAAAGCAACTCCTCGACCATGCCCGCTGCCACCGCATCCACGTCGGCGACCAGGCGACGCAGACCGACCACCTGCCGAACGAGATCTCGCGGATCGGCGTCGGTGACCGCGGAGAGCCGGTGTACGTCGCAGACCGCCCGATATGCCGACTGGGTCGATTCCGGTTCGGTGGCATCACACCACCGCTGCATGGACTGCGCCCAGGACCTCACCCGGTCGTCCGCGTTCTGCCGGTGCGCCAGGCTCAACGCCCGCCGGTACACATCGGCCGCCCACTCCACCGGCACGGGTTCGTCGAGCACCGGCATCAGGACATGGTCGAGAGTCTGGTACCCGGCAGGGTCGCCGGCGACGACGGCAGCTGTGCCGGCGAGCGCTCGCGCCAGCGCGACCAGGGCGGCATCGTCCAGGTTCTCCGCGATGGCGGCCAGTTGTCGTGTCGCAGATCCGAATTGCTCGCGATCTCCGGCGTCGGCCGCAGTCACCGCGAGCAGATAGGCCAGGTAACCGTGTGCAGCGGTCTCGGGGACACCGTCGAGCAGCACCTGAGCTCGCTGCGCCCAACTGCGCGCCAGCGCGAGGTGGCCGCGGGCCAGCCACGCCAAGCCGAGTTCGGCGGCCTTCATCGCCGCCTGCACGGGGTCGGTGCGCAGCAGACGCGTGTGCACCTGTTCGTTGATCCGTACGGATTCCCGACCGTGCCCCTGGCGCCAGGCCGCCGAGGCGTACACGGCAAGATCGTCGGTGTCGAGGGTCTGCACCCCGTCGACGAGGCTGAAGGATTCGTAGCTGGTGCGCCAGTCATTTCGGCGATACGCCGTGCGGGCCACCACCAGCAATTGGGTTCGATCGTCGGCCACAACTCACCGTATCCCGGAGATGGGTGAGCAGACCGAGATTCGGCGCCGACGATATCCGACCACTAATTGGACACCTGTCCGGTTTGCATTAAGTTATAGGCATGCCTCAGACAGTGCGTGGTGTGATCTCCCGGAGCAAGAAGCAGCCCGTCGAGTTGGTCGACATTGTCATTCCTGATCCGGGTCCCGGTGAGGTGGTGGTCGACATCATCGCCTGCGGCGTGTGCCATACCGACCTGACCTACCGCGAGGGTGGGATCAACGACGAATACCCGTTCCTGCTGGGCCATGAGGCCGCGGGCACCGTCGAATCGGTCGGCGAGGGCGTCACCCACGTCGAGCCCGGCGATTTCGTGATCCTGAATTGGCGCGCGGTGTGCGGGGAGTGCCGCGCCTGTAAGCGGGGTCGCCCGCATCTGTGCTTCGACACCCACAACGCCACCCAGAAGATGACGCTGACCGACGGCACCGAGCTGACCCCGGCGCTGGGCATCGGCGCGTTCGCCGACAAGACACTGGTGCACGAAGGGCAGTGCACCAAGGTCGATTCGGAGGCGGACCCGGCGGTGGCCGGTCTGCTGGGCTGCGGTGTGATGGCCGGCATCGGCGCAGCCATCAACACCGGCGCGGTGACCCGCGACGACACCGTTGCGGTGATCGGCTGCGGCGGTGTGGGCGATGCCGCGATCGCCGGTGCCGCACTGGTCGGCGCCAAGAAGATCATCGCCGTCGACACCGACAACAAGAAGCTCAATTGGGCGCGCGACTTCGGCGCCACCCACACCATCAACGCCCGCGAACTCGACGCGGTCCAGACCATCCAGGACCTGACCGACGGGTTCGGCGCCGACGTGGTCATCGACGCGGTCGGTCGCCCCGAGACCTGGAAGCAGGCGTTCTACGCGCGCGATCTGGCCGGCACCGTGGTGCTCGTGGGTGTGCCGACCCCGGACATGAAGCTGGAGATGCCGTTGGTCGACTTCTTCTCCCGCGGCGGGTCATTGAAGTCCTCCTGGTACGGCGACTGCCTGCCCGAGCGCGACTTCCCCACCCTGATCTCGCTGTACCTGCAGGGTCGGCTGCCGCTGGAGAAGTTCGTCTCCGAGCGCATCGGCCTGGACGCGATCGAGGACGCGTTCCACAAGATGCACTCCGGTGAGGTGCTGCGTTCGGTGGTCGTCCTCAAATGACCGCGGCATCCAACATCCAGCGGGTCGTCACCAGCGGCACCTTCGAACTCGACGGCGGCAGCTGGGACGTCGACAACAACATCTGGATCGTCGGCGATGACTCCGACGTCGTGGTGTTCGACGCCGCCCACACCGCCGCCCCGATCATCGAGGCCGTGGGCGGTCGCAACGTCGTCGCGGTGGTCTGCACCCACGGCCACAACGACCACATCACCGTCGCGCCCGAACTGGGCAAGGCGCTGGACGCGCCGGTGCTGCTGCATCCCGCTGACGAGATGCTGTGGCGAGTCGTCCACCCCGACAAGGAATTCCGAACCGTCGAGGACGGCCAGGTGTTGCGCGCCGGCGGCATCGAGTTGCACGCCCTGCACACCCCCGGGCACTCCCCCGGATCGGTCTGCTGGTCGATCCCCGAACTGAACGCGGTGATCTCCGGCGACACCCTGTTCCAGGGCGGCCCGGGTGCCACCGGACGGTCGTTCTCGGATTTCCCGACCATCCTGGATTCCATCTCCAAGCGCCTGGGACTGCTGCCCGGTGAGACCGTGGTCTACACCGGTCACGGTGACACCACCACCATCGGCGATGAGATCGTGCATTACGACGACTGGGTTGCGCGCGGTCACTGACGATGAGCCGCGAGGGACGAGCGGCGAGGAGGAAGGGACCCAACCAGCCCGGTCACTGACGATGAGCCGCGAGGGACGAGCGGCGAGGAGGAAGGGACCCAACCAGCCCGGTCACTGACGATGCGCCGCGAGGGACGCGCGGCGAGGAGGAAGCGGCCGCACACGCCCCGGCATTAGCGCTTGCGGCCGCGCCTGAGTGGCTAACCTGGGGCAATGGTCGGCAGACCAGTTCGCACCGTGGTGTCGCTTTGTGTGGCACTGCTGGTCTCGACGGCCTGTTCGCCATCCACGCCCGAGCCGATGCCGCCGCTCACCACTCCGGCCGCCTCACCGACCGTCGGTCAAGCAGCGCTGCCCAAGTTCGGCGTCTCAGGGACGTCGTTGACGCTCGATGGCAGGCCCTGGTGGCCGATCGGTATCAACGCCTACCAACTGGCCACCAACTGGTCCGTCAATGCCGGGTGCGGTGCACAGGTCGATCTCGACTCGTATTTCGGCAGCCTGCCGCCGCACTCGCTGACCCGTTTCAACGCCTATTCCAGTTTCGCGGTGAACAAGTACACCGGGCAGCTCGATTTCACCTCGCTCGACGCGGTGTTCCGGGCGGCCGAACGACACGGGCAGCTCCTGATCGCGGTGCTCACCAGTGACGACGGCGGTTGCGAGAACGACTATTTCAAGGACTACGACTGGTACGCGGGTGGCTGGCGCAGCGACGTGTCACACGGTCTGCCGATGACGTTCGCCGCGTGGCTGGACACCGCGGTCAAGCGGTGGGGTGGCTCTCCATCCCTTGTCGGTTGGACGGCGGTGGGCGAACCCGAGCCGTCCTACTGTCTGGATCACACCTGCCATTGGACCAAGCGCAGTTGCCATGCCACCGCGCCGGTGACGCTGCGCGCGTTCCTGGATGTCGCCGGCGCCCGGATCCGTGAATTGGACCCTGGCACCGTCATCTTCAGCGGTCACGCAGGCGGTGGGCAGTGCGGGTCGGCGGGACACGAGTTCGAGACGGTGGCCGCGTCCCCCGGTGTGGATGTGCTTGAGTACCACTTCTACGAGGAGACCGACTATCTGCCCGGAGACGTGTACGACGGCCTACAGCGCCGCGTCGCGCAGACACGTTCTGTGGGCAAGCCGTTGTTTGTCGCCGAGATCGGGATGGAGGCCGGTTCCTGCGATTCGCTGGAACAGCGGCGGAAATTCCTCGGTGATGCCATCGCCCAGATGCGCACGATGGGCACCGCGGGCGCGATGTTCTGGGCCTTCGTGCCGGATCCTCGGACCCACGAATGCACCCTCGACATCGGTCCCACCGACCCGTTGTTCTCCATGATCGGGGCCGCGGCAGCCTGAGGGCATTGCGATCACGCTGAGCAAGTTCCTTAACGCGAGGTCACCGGGCGCCCATAGTGGCAGCCATGACGAGTTCGGATGGGCGTACCGCGGCGGTGATCGGCGCCGGCCAGACCGGGGTGACCGCGGCTCTCGGGCTGTTGGACAACGGGTTTGACGTCACCCTCTACAGCGACCGGGACCAGCGCAGCCTGCGCGACGACGTTCCGGCCACGGGTACCGCGCTGATCTTCGGCGAGGCGCAGCGGGCCGAGGAGTCCCTGGGCCTCAACACCTACCTGGCCACCGCGCCGACCTCGACCGGCCAGAGCGTGCGGGTGCTCGACGGCTCCGGTCCGGACCGTGCGGAGGAGATCGCGTTCGACGCCGACTTCGACGGGTTCGTCGGGGTTGCGGTGGACACCCGCCTCAAGGCCGACGACCGGCTGACACTGTTCTTGCAGCGGGGCGGCCGGTTCGTGGTCGAGGCCGTCGACCCGGCCCGGCTGGACGCCATCGCCGCGGGTGTCGATCTGACGCTGGTGGCCACGGGCCGCGGCGGGTTGTCCAGCCTGTTCCCGGTCGACGCCGCGCGCTCCGCCTACGACCGTCCCCAGCGCAGTCTGCTGACCGTCACCTTGGCCGGGTTGCCGTACGGTCCCGATGTTTTCGCCCATCGCGGCGGTGCGGGCGGGCGCCACAACGCATTCACCGTGGTCACCGATCAGGGTGAGTCCTGGTGGGGTGGCTACCTGCACAAGGATGCCGGGCCGACGTGGACATTCCTGGGCTGGGCCCGCCCCGGCAGCGATTGGGAACGCCGTTTCGCCGGTGCCGACAGCGCGCAGTCCGCACTCGACGTCGTCACCGCGCTGCACCGCGACTACATCGACTGGGACCTGCCGGAGGTGGGTGCGCTCCGGATTCTGGAGGACGATCCGCACTCCTGGCTGAAGGGCGCCGTCACCCAGGTGGTCCGGTCCGGGGTGGGCCGCACCGCGAGCGGTCATCCCGTGGCCGCGCTGGGCGATACCGCGGTGTCGTTCGACCCGATCGCCGGCCAGGGCGCCCAGGGCGGGCTGGTCCACGCCGCCGCCTTCGTCCGCAGGGCCGCCGCACACGACGGCCGGTTCGACGAGGCCTGGCTGCGCGGCGCATTCGAGGACTTCTATGACCACCGGGCTCGGTCCGCGCAGCTGGTGACCCGGTTGTTCCTGTCCGATCCCGAGCTGGCCGAGTACGGCAACCTGTTCTTCGCGGCGGCGCAGGGCAGCCCCCGGTTCGCCTCGAAACTGTTTGGCCTGCTGGATGATCCACGACCGGTCGAATCACTCACCTCACTAGCGGCGGCCAAACAGCTGATCACCGAATTCGCCGGCGAGCCCGCCGACGCCCTGTTGGAGAGATTCGTCCCGGCCGGGTCCTTCCGACGGTCCGACTGGGCAACCCAGGCGGCGTAGCGGGCTGCGGCTTCCTCAGTTCTCCAGGATGCGGCGCTTCTCCGCCTCGAACTCCGCCTCGGTCAGTGCCCCGGTATCACGCAGGGCAGCAATCGTTTTGAGCTGTTCGAGCCTGACCGCCTGGTCGGTGGGCTGGTAGCTAGTGGGCTGGTAACCGCCGGGCACCGCTGGTTGTGGCGGTATCGGCCCCAGCCCCACGGCTGAAATGGGGCGGGCGCGCTTGCCCTCCCGCGCCGACCACGTCACTCCGGCGATCAGTCCCAGCACGCCCAGTGCGGTCAGTCCGCCGAACAGCCAGAGCAGCCAGCCGTATTGGCTGCCGTGCCCGAAGGCCAGCCGCGGATTGATGTAGCCCTGGACCTGGCCGTCGACGCTCATCTCGTAGACACCCGCGGTGGACACCTGCATGACCCACACCCGCACCCGGGCGTCGTTGTTCACTGTGGTTGTCCCGCCGATGCTTTCGGTCAGCACCGGATCGGCGGCGCCGTCGGGCGCGGACACGTGCAACCGCAGCGGCGGCACCGGCAGCCCGCTTCCCGATCCGGTGACCATGGTGTGGAGGCTGACGGTCACCTCGCCCTGTGGCAACTCCAGGCCGGCGCTGCCAGGGATGGGTACCTCGCCGTAGGCGTCGTACTCGTCCAGGACGAACGCGTTGAGGAACACCATCACGAACAGGCCGACAGCGCCGATGACGAGGGTGCAGATCGATGTCACGATCGCGACGCGCGGTGCAGACCGACGGCTGTTCATAGCCGAAGTTTGTCATGGCCGACGACTCACGAGCTACCGTCGGGGTATGCCTCGCGACGAGACCGACGCCCCCGCGACCACCGGCCCGGTCCGGCGGTTCGCGCTGCGCTATTGGGTGGCCCTGATCCTGGTCACCCTCGCGGCGATCTTCGTCGCCCAGAACCGTGATCGGGTGGGCGTGCACGTGCTCTGGGTGACCGTCGAGTCGCCGATGTGGTTCATCTTGGTCATCATCTTCGTCATGGGTCTTCTCATCGGACTGCTGCTGCGCCGGCGGCGGCGCAACTAGCCATGCCCGCACCACGCCGGACGACGCCCCGCCCCCATACCGCCGGAATCAGTTCGGCGATCAAGCTTCTGGAGCTGGCGGCGCGCACCGTACCGATCCCGGACCCGCCACTGCCCATCGTCATCGCCGATTACGGGGCGGGTACCGCACAGAATTCGATGCAGCCGATCAATGCCGCGATCACGGCCGTTCGCGGCCGCACCCGTCCCGAACACTCGGTCCTGGTGACACACACCGATGTCGCCGACAACGACTTCTCCACGATGTTCCGGATCCTCGAAGAAGATCCGGAGTCCTATCTGCACAAGGATTCGGCCACGTTCAGTTCGGCGATCGGCCGGTCGTTCTACAGCCAGATCCTGCCGTCGAACAGCGTGCACCTGGGTTGGTCGGCCTGGGCGGTCGTACGCTTGGGCCGGGTGCCGATGCCGGTCACCGACCACGTCGTCGCGGCGTGCAGCCGCGATGACCGGGTGCGCACCGCCTATGCCAGGCAGGCGGCTCACGATTGGCACGAGTTCATCGCTTTTCGCGGCCGCGAGCTGTACCCGGGTGGCCGCCTGGTGGTGCTGACGACCGCGCTGGACGACGACGGTGACTTCGGTTATCGACCGCTGTTCGGGTCCGTGGCCAGCACGCTGGCGGAACTGGTCACCGATGGTGTGGTCAGTGCCGACGAGGTCGCCCGGATGTCGCTGCCGATCGCTGGGCGGCGTGCCGCCGATTTCGCCGCACCGTTCGCCCCGTCGGGCCGGTTCGAGCGGCTGGAGGTCCAGCATGTGGAGGTGTTCGACGCCGAGGACCGAATCTTCAACGCCTACCGCTCTGACCGCGACGCACACGCTTTCGGCACCCGCTGGGCCGATTTCTGCCGGTTCACGGCGTTCGCCGACCTGGGCGCGGCCATCGGCGCCCCCGACCGGTTACCGGCGTTCTACGACCGGTTGCATGCCGGCATCGCGGCCCGGCTGTCCTCTGAGCCCGAGGAGATGCGGATACCGATCGCGGCGGTGGTGCTGGAGAAGCGCCGCCCGAAGTAGTGATCGGCCCGGCCGCCGGTCACCCGGGTGACCACGTCGGCAGTGCGGCATCGATCAGGTGCGGCCCAGGCTCGGCCAGCGCCGCGCGGAATTGCTCGGCAAGTTCCTCCGCGGTGCCGGCCCGGGTGGCCGGAACCCCGAATCCCTGTGCGATCGAGGCGAAGTCGATGTCGGGCCGACTCAGATCGAGCAGGGAGCGCGACCGTTCCCCATCGGCGTGGGTGCCCACCCGCAGCAACTCAAGCTGCAAGATCGCGTAGGCGTGGTTGTTGAGGATCACCACGGTGACGTCGAGTTGTTCACGGGCCATCGTCCACAGTGCCGAAATGGTGTATGCGGCACTGCCGTCTGACTGTAGGGCGATAACCGGGCGGTGCGGCGCGGCGATCGCGGCTCCCACTGCCACCGGCAGGCCCTGTCCGATCGCGCCACCGGTCAGGGTGAGGACATCGTGCACCGCCGCACCTGCGGTGGCGGCCGGCAGGAACATCCCGCTCGTGTTGGCCTCATCGGAGATGATGGCGTTCTCGGGCAGCAGCGTGCCGATCACCTGTGCCAGGTTCTGCGGATTGAGCGGCCCCGTCGGCAGGGCGGCCGGATCGGGTTGCGGTGCTGTCGGCACGACCCCGCCCAATTCGTCTGCGAGGCCGGCCAGGCCGTCGACGGCCAGGGATCGGACTTCGGCTCCGTCGGGTACCAGCACGCTCGGCTTGCCCGGATAGGCGAAGAACGACACGGGCGATTTCGCGCCGACGAGCACCAGATACGTTGCCCCGGAGAGCTGTTGAGTGGCCTGTTCGGCCAGGTAGCCGAGGCGTTCGATGGCGGGCACCCCCTGCCCGCGGGTCAGCCGGGCCGGGAAGGTTTCCACCAGGACACGCGCCCCGGTGGCCGAGTGGATGCGTGCCGCCGCCTGTAACCCGTCGGCGCCGGTGGCCGCGCCGCCGAGCAACACCACCACCCGCTCCCCCTGTGCGCGAAGCAGTTCAGCGGCGCCGGCCACATCGATGTCATCGCCGGAGGCCGTCTCATGGGGAGGCGCTTTGTGCGGCAACGGGTTCTGCGGTGCGCTGCCCCAGGAGTAGTCGGCGGGCAGAATCACCGTGGCGACCCGTCCGGGCGCGCCGGTCGCGCTCTGCACGGCGCTGTGGACTGCCGCGTCGAGATCGGCGGCCGATTCCGGTCGGTGCACCGAGCCGTGCGTCCAGTACCCGAGCGCATCGATGTCGGATTCCAGTGGCGCGTCCAGGGGCTGGTGGTAGGTCGCATGGTCGCCGACGACATTGACCACGGGGCTGAACGCCCGCCGGGCGTTGTGCAGGTTGGCCAGGCCGTTGGCCATACCGGGTCCGAGGTGCAGCAGTGTCGCCGCGGGCCTACCGGCGATGCGGGCGTACCCGTCGGCGGCTCCGGTGGCGACGCCTTCGAACAGGCACAGCACCGGGCGCATGTCCGGAGCGGAATCCAGCGCGGCGACGAAGTGCATCTCCGAGGTGCCCGGGTTGGCGAAGCACACGTCGACGCCCTCGGCGAGCAGACGATTCACCACCACTTCGGCGCCGGTGCTCATGCGCGCCTGGCCATCACGGGCCTGGTGATTTCGAAGCTGTGGTCATGTTTCTGCCAGCCGTTGTGCACCCGTCCATATTGATCGGCCGCAGGCCGTGATGCCAGTACCGGCTCCCATCGATAGTTGACTGATTATCAGTCAGTCTGTCACTGTTGACCTGGCCACAACGCACGGAGCGGAGCCACGCATGCGAGACCGGGAAATGGACCTGTCCAGCAAGAAGGTGGTGCTCACCGGGGCATCGAGCGGGATCGGCCGCGAGTTGGCCCTGGCCCTCGCCCGCCGGGGAGCAGTGCTCGCACTGGCGGCGCGCCGTGTAGACCTGCTGCACGCCCTCGCCGACGAGATAGCCAACGAGGGGACACCGCGCCCCACAGTATTCCCCGTTGATCTGGCCGAACCGGGTTCGGCGGCCGAACTGGGCCACCAGGCCCTGGAGACCCTCGGCGGGGTCGACATCGCCATCAACAACGCCGGCAACAACCTGACTGGGGCTCAAACGGTCGTGTCCGACTCGTCAGCCGCCCGGCAGGTGTTCGAAGTCAACCTCTGGTCCCCTCTCGCCCTCATCGCAGCAGTGCTGCCCGCGATGCGTGCCGCGGAGACCGGCGTCATCGTCAACGTCACCTCCACCGTGCAGGCGGTGCCGCTGCCCTTGCTCGGCTACTACGCCGCTTCCAAAGCCGCACTGGCGCAGGCCACGAGATCGCTGCGGCTCGAGCTGGCCGGCACCGGCATCCGGGTGTTGGAGGTGGTGCCCGGCGCCACCGATACCGCACTGCGCGATATCGACGAGCTGCCGTGGAAGACCACGCCGCCACCGACATTTCCACCGGTCACACCTGCCTCCACCGCGTCAGCCATCGTCCGCGCACTCGACCGCGGTGCGAGACGCGTTGTCCACCCTCGCTATTCGCTGCTTCCCCTGGAGATTCCGGCGCTGGGACGACTGGTCGCCGCACTGGGTGGCCGACGGATCGATACTCACAGCGCACTGGCCGGGCCGAACCGATGAGCACTCGAACCAAGCCGGTCGACCGGCGTCAGCTCATCGTCGACACGGCCCGAAAACTATTCGCGACAAGGCCGTACGACCAGGTCACCACCGCGCAGGTCGCCAAGGACGCCGGCGTGGCCTACGGATTGATCGCACACCACTTCGTCAACAAGCGTGGCCTGTACCTGGCGGTGATGAACGAGATCGCGGCGCAGATCGCCGCTGCGCAGACGGCCCCGGCACCCCCGGATGCGCCGCTGGCCGACCAATTACGATATGCGCTGCGCGGCCACATCACCCACATCGATTCGCACTCCGACAGTTTTGTCGCGTTACTGCGCGGCACGCTCGGGGCCGATGCTGAACACCAGGCGGCGATCGAGCATCTCCGTTGGCTGGGCGCCCAACGAATTCTGTTGGCACTGGGTGTCGTCGATCCCATCGCGCCCACCCTGCGCACCGCCATGCACGGATGGATCGGCTTGCTCGACGAGATGATGATCGACCGCATCACCCATCGCGATGTAGACGTCGATGCCCTGGTCGAACTCGCCTCCGCGGCGTTGGCCACAGCCTTACGCACCGCGGCCACTCTCGACACAACGATCAACTACGCGCCCGAGGCAGTAGAGGCGCTGGAGTCCATCGCGATCGCAGCGAGGTGATTTAGCCTGGGCGACAGGCGGTTTTTGGTTGTCTGCGCGCTTCCGGCCGAGAGTTTGTGTGTCGCCCCGGTCTGCAGGATCTGATGCTCAGGATCCTATCCGGCATCCCCCAACCACACCTCGAACGGGCTGGTTGAACTACCCGTCGACATCACGCCTACTTCGCTACTCAAAAAGACTGATGCAATACTTGCCGTGATTCGGGCAACAAGTTTCGGTTGGTCGCGGTGCATTCGGGGGCTCAGACTGCCACGAACCGACGCTGGCCACCCGCCTTGATCACGCGCCCGAACCGCATGCCGGGGAAGTGCGCGGCGACAAGGAAATCACCTGTGTCGGCCGCCTCGTCGGCGATTCGGTTCCGTGCGGCTGACGCCGCTGACGGGTCGAGATCCCAGATCACCTGCCAGTCCCTCTCGCTGAACTGGACGACAGAGTGCGCGATGTCGCCGAGAAGCAGCGCCCGCTCGCCCCGTGACGACACTACGTACATCACCGAACCGGGTGTGTGTCCAGGCGTATGGATTGCGTCGATCCCGGGTGCCACGGTGAAATCGGTATCGAACAACTCCAGTTGCGATTCAATCGGGGTGAGCTTCTCGATAGCGGCGTCGGTCGCATCCGGACCGGTTACGAAATACTCCCAGTCGGCACGATGTACTCTGAAAGTCGCTCTGGGGAAAACGATCTCACCCCGATGACTCGCCCAGCCGACATGATCAAAGTGTAGATGAGTGAAGACGACGTCGGTGACATCGTCCGGCGCTATTCCGCGATCATGCAGACTGTCCAGCAGTCCGCCGCCGACATACTTCCCGTCGTCGTACGCACCTACCCCTGCGTCGACAAGGACCACCTGATCGCCGGTCGTGATACAGAACCCACCCAATGGAAGCTCCAGGGTCCCATCTGACCCGACTTCATCAGGGTGACACGCCCATGCATCAGCGACGTCCGGGCGACTGAGGATCTCGGCCGCGACTTCGACCCCGATGCCGTCGTGAACGGGCAGAATCCTGAGTTCACCGATTTTCACCTATGGCCCCGCTTGCTTGCCGGGCTGGGACGCTCAGATCCCGCCGACGGCTGAATACCGAGATTCGGTGAACGGTCCGACGTAGCCACTGTCGCGTTGCGCGAAGAGGTCACCGCCGTTGGGGTCGAATTGCTTTCGTGGACGACTGGCACGCCTCCACGAACCTGGTTGGTGCGCGCCTTATTCCTCCCGCCGGAGTCAGAGATGTCCCTTCGTGTTCTTTCAGCCCGGACATGTTGCTCCACAGCACAACCCCGTTTCCGCGAAAGCCGGTGGACCTGTGGTCGGGTGTTCTCCGCACAGCCACGTATCACCGCAACGGTGGTGGATTGCGATTGTCACACCCGGACTCGAACGCGGCCCGCCGACAGCTTCGCGCGACGGGGTCCGAAGCTGGCCGGGTAACGTTGCTCAGCAAACCATGATCCACTACCCTTCCACCTGTTAGCAAACAAACCAAGCCGCTCGTGCGGCTTGGAGGAGACTTGAGTTCGAGATTCGGGGACAAAGCATGAAAACTCGTACGACCTGGGTAGTGTCCGCTGTTCTGGCTTGTATCACGCCGATCGCCGCCGCGTGCGGCAGCGAGGCCGCCAGCAACGAGCAATCGATCCCCGCAGCGTCAACTCCGCAACAAGCAGCCCTGCCACCCAGTACAGCAACCGTGTCTGCGCCGGAAACCGATGAGCAGCAAATACGTGGACTGTATGCGCAAATGAGCTCGGTCTTTGGATCCTGGGATGGGCAACAAGCCGCGAATCTGACATGTGCGAAGTTTCGCGAGAAGGCGCTGCACGTTTTCGACAACGCTGCGCCCCCGATCAGTGCATTCGGGTCGCCAGAACAGCTCAAGGCCACCGGTGTCGATCAGCTCACAGTCAATCTCGCCCCGAAGTTCAGTCCCGCTTCCGAACCCGCAGTCCGCCAGGTCGCCCAGGCCCTCGTTGCCAATGACACCAATGCCTACTCCGCCGCGATGCGGCAGGTAATGAAGGAAGGCAGCTCGATCACCGTCGATAAGGTCGACAACATCGTCATCAACGGTGACACAGCCACTGCGGACTCCACCACCACACGCAAAGCGTTCACCCAACCTGCCCAGACCCAGATCTCTCACGACCAACTCGTTCGCGAAAACGGTCAGTGGAAGGACTGCTCCCCACCTGAAAGCCAGTAGCGTGGAGCGCAACTCACGGGTCGATGGCCTGTTCGCTCAGTATCGGTTGCCCGAGCTCGAGGTGGTTGTAAGGCGCGATCGATGCCCCTGTATCCATCACTAGGTACGGCAGGGGCCACCCGTCACGGGTGATCGGTTGTCAACAGCCGGTCCTGCAGCCAAAGACGAAGCGAGACAAGCTGATCGAGGGCTGTGGAGCTCACCGTGCAACGGCAGCACCGAGTCGGCTCCCCGGTGACCATCGAAACTGAAAGCGTCAACCCCCGGTGTGACCGCCACCAGGCGCCGGAACCCACGGCAGGCCTGGGATCGTCGGGTACGGGGCGGCGGGGCTCCACGGCGCCTGAGTGGTCGTCGGCGCCTGAGTGGTCGTCGCCGGAGCTTCGGTCGTCGTGGTCGGCGTCGGCGTCTCGGCAGGCGGCGGGTTCTCGGTCACCGGCGGAGCCGCTGGGGCCGGTTGCTCCACGGTCTGCGTCACGGTGTGCGGGGCCGGAGCCTCATGCGTGACGGTCTGCGGTGCGTCGACGGTCGCGGGTTCGTCGACCGGCGCGGCAGGTGCGCTCTCGTCCGGGGCCGCGGTCGTCGACGGGACCGCCTTGGTGTTGGACGCCGGACGGGTGGGCTCATCGCTGCCGGTGATGGTGATCAACACCGCCACGACGGCCACCAGTACCGCCGCGGCTCCGGCACCCAGGATCACCGGGGGCCGGCGGTACCAGGGCAGCGCCGCGATCTCGTCGCGTTCGGTCAGCTCACGCTCGCCGAACTCGAGCTGGGGACGCGCCGTGGTGCGCCCGCCCGCTGGTTCGAATCCGGTGTCGAAGTCGGTGCCGTAATCGTCGCCGTACCCCTCGGGGCTGTAGTCATCGACCGGTGCGACATCGGGAACGTTCTGGGCATCGGACCAGGCCAGCGCCTGAGGCGCGGCCGGAGGCTCGGGCGCCACCAACGCCGCCGCAGCGGTCGGCGGGGGCCCGGCTGAGGCAGGCGCCATCGCGGTCATGCCGTCATCGGTGGTGCCGCGGACCGCGATCAGGCCACCGCCGATGGCCGGGGTGAGCTCTGGCTGCGGCGCGGTGATCACCGGCACGCGCAGGTGCTCGGACAGCGATGTGGTGATCGCCGGGATCCTGGCCCCGCCGCCGGTGGTGGCCACCGCCACGAGCTCACCGGGGCGCAGGCCGGCACGTTCCACCGCACCGTGCAGCACCGACACAAATTCGCGCAGCGGTTCGGCGATCACGTCGTCGAGTTCGTTGCGGTTCAGCCGGACATCGCTGCGATGCCCGGGCAATTCGGCGACCAGGGCCGTGACGGACTCGGTGGACAGGCGCTCCTTGGCGCGCCGGCACTCAGCGCGCAGGCGGCCCAGGGAACCGATGGCCGAGGTGCTGGCCAGGTCGATCGTTCCGGCCGCGGACAGGTCGTTGACCACATGGGTGAGCAGCCCCTGGTCCATCAGGTCACCGGACAGGTCGGGGTGCCGCATCGTCGGCGCGATCGGCTGATACCCGTTGTCCGCGTCGGCGAGGGTGATGCTGGTGCCGCTGCCCCCGAAGTCGCACACGGCGATCACACCGCGCGTGGGCACCCCGGGGTTGTCCTGCAGCGCAACCAGCGCTGCCTTCGCGTCGGGCACCAGGACCGGATCACCGAAGCCGCCGACGGCGGCCAGTTCGGCGCGCAACGCCTCGACCTGGTTGGGCCGCCAATGCGCGGGATGGGTGACGGCGATCGGATCAACCGGCGGGCGTCCCCCGGTCAGCGTGCGCAGCAGCGCCGCCAGGGCGTCGGCCAGAACGGTCTCGCCCCGGTGCGACGAGCCGTCAGGGGCCAGCATCCCGACGGGGTCCCCCACCCGCTCGACGAAGTCGGTGAGGATCAGACCGCGCTCGTTCAGGTTCGGGTTCTCGCTGGGTACACCCACTTCGGCGGGCCGGTGCGGGAAGAGCGTCAGCACCGGCGACCGTGTCAACGCGGTGCGGCCCACCACTACCGCTGTGAGGTTCGTCGATCCAATCGACAACCCGATCCCGTCAGCCATGTCACCCCGTTTCGAGAAGAACCCTATCCGGTAGTCCATCTCGATTGACGGGGCTGGCGTTACCTAGCGAATGGTGCCGAAACCTGGAATCAGAGGTAGATCGAGTGCCGTCACCCATCCTGGCGAATGTTCGTTGACCGCGGGCACGGCGTTGAGCGCGCGCAATCCGGTGGCCAGGCAGCCCGCGGCGGCCGCATCGCGACCGGAACCGTCGGTGAACCGGAACGCGGTCTCCTGAGAGATGCTCGGGGTGCCCTCGATGTCGACGCGGTACACGTCGTTGTCGTTTCCGGACGGCCAGTCCGGCGCGGCGTCCAGACCAATCCGGTTGACGTGCTCGAGCTGGATCCGGGTCTCGCCGCGGTACACGCCGTTGATCGTGAAGCGGACGGCGGCGACGTTGCCGGCCGGGATGATGCCCTTGGCCGATTTGCGTTCGTCGGGGGTGATCCACTTGTCCCACGTGGTGGTGATCTCGTCGAGCTCGATGCCCGCCGCGTGGGCGATCATCGGAACCGTTGCACCCCAGGCGAAGATGAGAATGTCCGGAGTTTCGAGCAGGGCACGGTGCTCGGGCGGTTTACCGATACCCATCTCGAATTCGTAGTCGCCGGTGTAGTTGGTGTAGTCCAGCAGTTCCGAGGCCCGCACGCGGCGCACCTCCGCGCACAGGCCCATCAAGGTCATCGGGAACAGGTCGTTGGCGAAGCCCGGGTCGATTCCGGTGGTGAAACACGACGTCCCTCCCGCCTCGCAGGCCTCGGTGATCGGATCGATCCAGGCCGGCGGGTTGAGGTGCATCTTGGGCCAGACCCACGGCGTCATCGCGGTAGAGCAGACATCGATACCGGCCCGTAGGAAACGGGTGATCACGTCGATGTTGACGTCGGCGTGGGCGGCCGTCGGCCCGTAGTGCACCAAGGCGTCGGGCTTCAGCGCGATGAGCGCCTCGATGTCGTCGGTGGCCCGGACACCGACGGCGGCACCGAGGCCGCAGATCTCGCCGACGTCGCGGCCGACCTTCTCCGGATTGCTGACCCCCACCCCGACGAGTTCGAACAACGGATGCTTGATGATCTCGGCGATCACCATCTGTCCGACGAAACCGGTACCCCAAACCACTACGCGCTTGACCATCCGAACACCTTGGCACAGAGTGAGGCCGGTCACACCGGGAATCTCCGCTCGAACACGGCCCTTTACCAAGCGTGGCCCGCGGTCGATCAGACCGGAAAAGCCTTGAATGCGTGGAAGGAAACCAAATGACATCTGCAACCCTGGCCGGGCGGCGCGCACTGGTGACCGGAGGATCGCGCGGTATCGGCGCGGGCATCGTTCGACGGTTGGCGGCCGACGGCGCCGCGGTGGCGTTCACATACGGGTCCTCTGCCGCTGAGGCTGACAAGCTGGTCGCGGAACTGACTGCCGATGGGGCGAAGGCGGTGGCGATCCAGGCCGACAGCGCCGACCCGGTGCAAGTAGCCAACGCCGTCGAGCAGGCGGTGTCCGCCCTCGGCGGCTTGGACGTGTTGGTCAACAACGCCGGAACCGCCTACCTGGCACCGATCGACGAATTCCCGCAGGAGGAGTTCGATCGCGTGGTCGCGATCAACATCGGTGGGGTGTACTCGGCGATCCGCGCTGCGGTGAGCCACCTCGGTGATGGATCACGGATCATCAACATCGGCAGCATCAACGCCGACCGAGTTCCGACCGGTGGAACCGCGGTCTACGCGATGACCAAGGGGGCAGTCTCTTCCCTGACTCGCGGCCTGGCCCGCGAACTGGGACCCCGCGGCATCACCGTCAACAACGTGCAACCAGGTCCCATCGCCACCGATATGAACCCCGACGAAGGCGAATTCGCCGATGCCGTAAGGCAAACCACTGCCTTGGGCCGTTACGGGCACACCAGCGACATCGCCGCCGTGGTGAGCTTCCTGGCTGGCCCGGAGTCGGGGTACGTCACCGGGGCGAACTGGAACGTCGACGGCGGATTCACCGCCTGAGGGTCACAGGTTGATGCGGTCGGGCCGGCTCTGCGCCTTGGAGGTGTCCTTCAGCCCGGCTTTGAATTGCATTGCCCGGTAGGGCCATCCGGTGTCTGTGCGCCATTGCGAGACCACTAGCCCGACGCCACCGGTGATGCCGAAGCGCGAGCCCGGCAAGAGGTAGCCGCCGTAGAGCTGGGCGACCTTGCTGCCGGCGTGGTCCTCGGCCTCCCACGACGACCCGACGATGGGCGTCTGGATCGGGGTGGTGTACATGTTCGCCACCGGGGAGGACACCACCCGGTAGCCCAATGCGTATGAGGACGCCAGGAATCCGCCCAGGACCCATCTTCCGGGTCCGGTGCGGCGGAACGTCAGTTCACCCCAATGCTCGTCCGGTGGGGTGATTGGCGTGGCCTGCCGCCCCCACTCCCAGCGTCCGTTGGTGAAACCCCAGCTCGCGTATTGCGACCGTCGGCCGATCTGATCGGGACGGACCCGCATCAGGATGATGCCCTTGTCACGCTGAAATCCCGTTGCCACCACGTACACCCAGCCGTCGTGCGCATCGAAGTCCCACGACCAGCACTGAGCGTGACCGTCGTGCAGATCGGCCGGGAATTTCGCCTCTTCACCCAGATGGGTCCAGGTCACCCCGCTGTCGTCGGAGCGCCAGATCTCGGTCCAGATGACCGTGCCGAAGCCATGATTGACGATCGCGTGCAGGTACAGCGAGTCGCCCACCCGTAGCAGATCCGACGGGATCACGGTGCTGATGCCGCCGCGCCGCCACCCGGATGCTTCGTCATCGTGGATGTAGTGCCACAGTTGCCGCGCGTAGTCAGGGTCGGCTCCCCCGGCGGATTCGTAGACGATCTCGTGGTTGGCGTCGCCGGTGCCGATCAGCACCACCGGCGAGCGCCAGTCGCCCTTACCGACCCGGCTCCCCGAGAACGTGTCGCCGAAGACCGATACCAGCTTGCCGTTCGGGGCGATGATCGACGCGCCGAGGTCGGTGGCGGTGACCCCGAACCGGTCGGTACGGCCCGGCCCCGTGATGTCGACGACCTTGCCGTCGATCAGCGGCAGCACCCCCCTGCTCCTTCGGGCCTAGGTGCACCACCGCAATCCGCCCGGCTCGCAATCGAGCGGGTACACCTTCACCTGGGTCTTCAGTGGCTCCTTGTAGGCCAGCGTGAACGGGAAAGTGTGGATCGCGGGCGCCACTGTGCCGCCGCAGGCCTCGTTGTTGGACACGTTGCGGGTACCCCTCAGCGCGATGTCGTCGAACTTGTAGGTCTCGGTGATCGGCGCCCAACTACCGTCGGCGCACTGGAAACCTTCCTTGACGCTCGTCGAATACGTCCACTGCCCACCGACCAGCCTGGCGTCACCACCGACGCTGACGCGCTGGGTCTCCACATGCAGCCGGCAGGCCACCGCCAGCTCCAGCGGCTCACGCAAATCCCCGACCGTCGGGACACAGGACGGCCACACGCCCCAGGTGTCGGTCCTGCCATCCTCCTGGGTGTAGGTGTAGATGCCCAGCATGACGGGGTCAGCCTGCGCCGGGGTGGCAATCCCCAGGCTGAGTCCGATTCCGACCGACGAGAACAGGGCGGCTGCAGAGGCCATGCGCTTGAACGTCACAATGGGTGAGTATCGCAGTCTTCATCAGCGTCGTCACCGGTATGGGTCGGTATCCCTCAGACCAGCCCCCGTGACGGCCCCAGCGGGTGAGCGTACGGCGGATCACCCGCGGTGATCCTGGAGTAATCGTGACCACACGACCAGCGATAAAAACGTTGGCGGCAGTCCTGGTGTTCGTGCTGGCGGCCTGTTCCACCGGCAGCCGGGTAGACCTCGGCGACGAATCGTCGGGCAATCTCATCGCGGCCATCGCGGGGGAACCCGATCAGCTCGACCCGCACCGGACGAGTGCCTATTTCTCGTTCGAGGTGTTGGAGAACGTCTTCGACACCCTGGTCGAGCCCGACGAGGACCTGCAGATGCGCCCGGCGTTGGCGCAGTCCTGGGAGGTCAGCGATGACCAACTCACCTGGACCTTCCACCTGCGCGACGGCGTGCGCTGGCATGACGGCACTCCGCTGACCGCCGACGACGTGGTGTATTCGTACCGCCGCATCATCGACGAGCAGCTGACCAACGTCGACAAGTTCAGTGCCGTCAGCAGTGTCACCGCGCCCGACCCGGCGACCGTGCGGATCACCGTCCGTCAGCCCACCCCGAACCTGCTGACCAACCTCGGCGGGTTCAAGGGCATGGCGATCGTGCAACGCGCCAACGTCGAAAGCGGGCAGATCGCCACCCATCCGATCGGCACCGGCCCCTTCTCGTTCGCCGGCCGCCGCAGCGGCGACTCCATCACCCTGACGGCCAACCCGCACTATTGGGGAGGTGCTCCCCCGGTGTCCGGGGTGACGTTCCGGTTCATCTCCGAGCCGACGACGGCGTTGTCGGCGCTGCAGGCCGGCGAAATCGACTGGACGGATTCGGTGCCGCCGCAGCGGGTGGCCCAGTTGCGCGACGACGACTCGCTGACGCTGGCGGTCACACCGGGCAACGACTACTGGTATCTGGCGCTCAACGAAGCCCGGCCGCCGTGGAATGACCCACGGGTTCGCGAGGCCATCGCATACGGCATCGACCGTGACGCGATCGCCGCCGCCACCAGCTACCGCACCGCGGAGGTCAATCAGCTGGCGATCCCGCGCGGCAGCCCGTGGTTCACCGATTATCAGCGCTACCGCTACGACGTGAACGAGGCGCGAAGCCTCCTCCAGGCGTCCGGCGCCGCACCCCAGGACCTCGACATGCTGGTCACCAGCGAGTACCCCGAGACCGTCACCGCGGCTCAGATCATCGCCGACAACCTTGCGCCCCTTGACATCACGGTGAACATCCGCACCGTGGACTTCGCCACCTGGCTCGACGAGCAGAACAACGGCCACTTCGACATGCTGATGATGGGCTGGCTGGGAAACATCGACCCGGACGACTTCTACTACGCCCAGCACCACACGCACGGCCCGAGCAACGCGCAGAAGTTCTCCGACCCCGAGGTCGACCGCCTGCTGGACGCGGGCCGCACCGAAACCGATGTCGCCGAGCGAAAGGACATCTACGCCAAAGCCGCGACGCGGATCGCCGATCAGGCCAGCTACATCTACCTGTACAACCCGTCGGTGATCCAGGCCTGGGCCAACAACCTGTCGGGGTATCAGGTGCGCCGCGACGGCGCCGTCCGGTTCCGCACCGCCGACCTTGATCGAGGTGAAAACTCTTGACCCAACAGGCTTTGCGCACGATCCGCGACAAACATCCGATCATGGAGTTCCTGGCCCGGCGGCTGGTGTACTCGGCGGTGGTGCTCATCGGGGTCCTGATCGTGGTGTTCGCCCTGGTGCACCTGGTGCCGGGCGACCCGGTCCGTATCGCACTCGGCACCCGCTACACACCGCAGGCCTACGACGCTCTGCGTGCGGCCAGCGGCATGGACCGGCCCATCGTCGAGCAGTTCTTCTCCTACCTCGGCTCGGCACTGACCGGCGACCTCGGCGTCAGCTTCCGCAACGGCGACCCGGTCACCGTGACCCTGCTGGATCGGTTGCCGGCCACGTTGTCCCTCGGGGTGGTCGGCATCCTCATCGCGCTGGTGATCGCGCTGCCCGCCGGGATCTTCTCGGCGCTGAGGGAGGGCCGGGTCAGTGATGCGATCGTGCGGGTCGCCAGCCAGTTCGGGGTGTCGGTGCCGGATTTCTGGTTGGGCATCCTGCTGATCGGCGTGTTCGCCTCGACACTGGGCTGGCTGCCCACCTCGGGATACCGCCCGCTGCTGGGAGATCCGGGCGGCTGGCTGCGCCACATCGTCCTGCCCGGGCTGACGGTCGGCCTGGTGGCCGGCGCCATCATGACGCGCTACGTGCGCTCGGCGGTGCTGGAGGTGGCCGCCATGGGCTACGTCCGTACCGCGCGGTCGAAGGGCCTGGCGCCACCGGTGGTCACCTTCCGGCACATCGTGCGCAACGCGTTGCTGCCGGTGTTGACCATCACCGGGATCCAGCTGGCCACGATCCTGGGCGGGGTGATCGTGGTGGAAGTGGTGTTCGCCTGGCCGGGCCTGGGCCGGTTGGTGTTCAATTCGGTTGCCGCACGGGACTATCCGGTGATCCAGGGTGCGGTGTTGTTGATCGCCGTGTTGTTCCTGCTGATCAACCTGCTGGTGGACCTGCTGTATGCGATCGTCGACCCGAGGATCCGGCTGTCATGACCACCACCGAGGATTCCAGGGTCGCATCCTGGCGGTTGCTGTTGTCGAATCCGGTGACCGCGATCAGCGCCGCGGTGCTGATCGCGGTGCTGGTCGTCGCGGTGTCCGCATCGTGGATCGCCCCGTACGGCATCAACGACGTCGACGTGCCCAGCGCGCTGCAGGGCCCGGGTACCGCGCACTGGTTCGGCACCGATGAGCTCGGCCGCGACGTGTTCTCCCGCGTGCTGGTGGCCATCGCGGCCTCGCTTCGGGTCGCGGTGGTCTCCGTCGCGCTGGCCGCGGTGATCGGCGTGCTGGTCGGTGTGCTCGCCGGTTATCGGGGCGGCTGGATCGACACCGTGGTGATGCGCGTCGTCGACGTCATGTTCGCGTTCCCGGTGTTGCTGCTCGCGCTGGCGATCGTGGCGGTCCTCGGCCCCGGCATCACCACCACGATGCTGGCCATCGGGATCGTCTACATCCCGATCTTCGCGCGGGTCGCCCGGGCCTCGGCGCTGGGCGTGCGGGTGGAGCCGTTCGTCGCGGTGTCGCGGAGTATGGGCACCGGCGACGGCTACATCCTGATTCGGCACATCCTGCCGAACATCGCCGGGCCGTTGATCGTTCAGCTCTCGCTGTCGCTGGCGTTCGCGATCCTGGCCGAGGCCGCGCTGTCGTTTCTGGGGTTGGGCATCCAGCCACCGCAACCGTCGCTGGGCCGGATGATCTTCGACGCCCAGGGATTCGTCACGCTGGCCTGGTGGATGGCGGTGTTCCCGGGTGCGGCGATCTTCGTGATGGTGTTGGCGTTCAACCTGTTCGGTGACGGTCTCCGCGACGTGCTCGATCCGAAACAGCGGACCTCGATCGAGGCGAGAAGGGCGGGCCGCGGATGAATCAGCCGGTGCTGAAGGTCGATGACCTCCGGGTGACGATCGGTCGCCGCGAGATCGTGCGGGGTGTGTCGTTCGAGGTGCACCGTGAGCAGACCGTCGGCATCGTCGGCGAGTCCGGGTCCGGCAAGTCGATGACGGTGCTGTCCGCCACGGGGCTTTTGGACGCGCCGGGGGCGGTGGTCGCCGGGAGCAGCCTTCTGACCGGTGGCACCCAATTGGTCGGGGCCTCGGCCCGGGCTCTGCGGGCCGTGCACGGCAGCCGGATCGGGTTCGTCTTCCAGGATCCCGGGACGTCTCTGAACCCGCTGCTGACCCTGGAACGCCAGATCACCGAAACCCTTGAGACACACCGCAAGATGACACGGCGGCAGGCCCGGGTGCGGGCCGGTGAGCTGCTCGAGGCGGTCGGGCTCTCCCCTGATCGGCTCGATGCGTACCCACATCAACTGTCCGGCGGGCAGCGCCAGCGGGTGATGATCGCGATCGCCCTGGCCTGCGATCCGGAACTGCTCATCGCCGACGAACCGACGACCGCGCTCGATGTCACCACCCAGGCCCAGATCATCGACCTGGTGGCCGATCTGCAGCGGGATTTCGGTACCGCGGTGGTGTGGATCAGTCACGATCTCGGGGTCATCGGCCAGGTGGCCGACGAGGTGACCGTGCTGCGTGACGGCGAGGCCGTCGAGCAGGCGCCGATCCTGCAGGTGTTCGACCACCCGCAGCACTCCTATACCCGCGAGTTGCTGGCGGCCCGCCCGTTGCTCGACGGCGCGGGACCCGAACCCGCGCCGGCTGATGCACCGGTTCTGTTGCAGGCCAACGGTCTTGATGTTCGGTACGGCCCGGTGCATGCCGTCAAGGGCGTCTCGTTTCAGCTCCGGCGCGCGACAACGCTGGGGATCGTCGGCGAATCGGGCTCGGGCAAGTCGACGGTAGCCGCCGCGCTGACCGGGCTGGCCACACCATCGGCGGGCACCGCCACCCTGGACGGCGAAGACGTGCTCGCCGGCGGGCGTGCACTGCGCCGACGGATCAGCTTGGTGTTCCAGGATCCGTTCGCCTCGCTCGATCCGCGGGCCCGGGTCAGCGCCGCGATCGGTGAGCCGCTGCGCGTGCACCGGCTGGCCGCAGGGGGCCAGGCGCGCGCCGCGCGGGTGGCCGAGCTGCTCGAACTCGTCGGCCTGCCTGCCGATTTCGCGTCGCGCTATCCGCACGAGCTGTCCGGAGGTCAGCGTCAGCGCGTCAGCATCGCCCGGGCGCTGGCCACCGAACCCGATGTGCTCATCCTCGATGAGTCGACGGCGTCCCTGGATGTGTCGGTGCAGTCGCGAGTCCTGGACCTGTTGTCCGGGCTGCAGCGCGAGCTGGGGTTGACCTACCTGTTCATCGCCCACGACTTGGCAGTCGTGCACCGGATGTGTCACGACGTGCTGGTGATGCGGGCCGGTGAGGTGGTCGAATACGGCCCGGCCGCCGAGTTGTTCACCGCCCCCGAGCACTCCTACACCCGCACCCTGCTGGCCGCGGTTCCGCCCGCGAGGCCGCGTGAGAAGGTGTGAGCCATGACTGCTCTGAATGGAAAGGTCGCGTTGGTCACCGGTGCCTCATCGGGTCTCGGCGCGGCGGTCGCCCAACTGTTCGCCGCCCGCGGCGCCTCGGTGTTCGGTGTCGCCCGCGACGCCGAACGGATGGCGACGGTGTTCGAGGACGTGCCCGGCGGGGCCTACGCCTCGGTGGACATCTCTTCCTCGGATGCCTGCCGCGACGCGGTGGCGCAATGCGTCGAGAAGTTCGGCCGCCTCGACGCCTTGATCAATGTCGCCGGGTTCCACCAGATGCGCCACACCGCGTCGGTGACCGACGAGGACTGGGACAAGGATCTCGCCGTCAACCTCAACGGGCCGTTCTTCCTGTGCCGGGCGGCCCTGCCGCACTTGCTGGAGGCCGGCGGCAACATCGTCAATGTCGCGTCCATCGCCGGAATCGAGGGCGAGGTCTACTCGGCGGGATACTGCGCCGCCAAGCACGGCCTGGTCGGTCTCACCCGTGCCCTGGCCATCGAGTTCACCTCGGAGCGGCTGCGCGTCAACGCGGTGTGCCCGGGCGGCATGCTCACCCCGCAGACCACCGAGTTCGCCGCACCGGAGAACGCCGACTGGAATCTGATCATGAGGATCGCCGCGCCTCGCGGAATGATGGACGTGGCCGATGTCGCCAAGACCATCGCCTTCCTGGCCAGCGACGACGCCGCCGCCGTGCACGGCGCGGTCTACATCGTCGATGCCGGCAAGACAGCGGGATGAGCGCGGGCATTCCCGTGTGAATCTCCCCGCACGGTTCCTTCCGCGGCCCGACGCGCGCACGATAGGAGTGTCCGCCGGGTACGGCGAAGGGAGCGGACGATGAAAGCCCATGTCGGCGATTTCCTGGTAGTCAAAGGCACCACCACCGACCAGCACGAACAGCACGCCGAGATCCTCGAGGTGCGCACCGAGGACGGATCCCCACCGTTTGTGGTGCGCTGGCTGGTCACCGGCCACGAGGCGACGGTCTATCCCGGCCCCGACGCGGTCGTGGTGTCGGCCGCCGAGCACTCCCGAGCGGCCGAACGCGCGGCAGAGCGCCAGGGCCGCCGAGGCTGACCGCCCGGCACCACCGGGTCCGGCTGCGACCCGCGGTTGGCCACGTCCGGCCATCGAGAGCGCGCACGAGATCAGGCGGGCTACGCAACCGTGCGTAGCCCGCCCGATCGGTCCGCGGCGCTCAGCTGGGTTCGAGCGCCGCGGCGGGAGCGCCCTCGGCCGGAGGCTGCGCCAGGAGGGGTTCAGGCGCATAGACTTCCGGGCCGTCCGGCCAGAGCCGATGGATGATCGGGCAGCCGATCAGGGCCACCAGGCCTGAGGCGATCAGGCCACCGTCGATGCCTCCGATCCAGGGCGCCAACAGCCCGGTATAGGCGTCGTTCACCGAGAACAGCATGCCGACCAGCGCCGCGACGGACCACAGGGCGAGCGTTCGTGGATTCAATCCGCCCTTGTACCAGTAGATTCCGCCACGCAACCGACGGTTGAACACCTGCAGGTCGTCGACGTCGTAATACCCGCGTCGCTTCACGTGCCCGTAGACCACGATCACCACCCACGGGATGGAGAAGCACACCAGCAGCTGCAGATAGATCGACATGCCGCTCTCGATCTTGTCGTAGAAGTGCCCGACGTAGACCAGGACGGTCGCCAGCCCGCACGCCAACAGCGTGGCCTGGACGCGGTTGAACCGCGGGATGATGGCGCTGGTGTCCAGCCCGGTGCCGTAGGTGTTGATGACGGCTTGCGTGGTTCCCGAGGCCAGACCGAGGTAGAGCAGGGCCGGGATGTACCACAGCGGCACCACGTTGACGATGCCGAACACGAACGGTGTGCCGGCGTCGGCGAAGCCGGCGTTGAAAGCCGCCGCCGAGGTGAACGCACCCCACAGGAAGCAGACGCCCATTCCGAAGATGCCGCCGAGGAACAGGGTGAGCACGATGCGGCGGTCGGAGTACTTCGCCGGGGAGATATGGCGGGTCCAGTCGCCGGCATAGGCGGCGTACGACGACACCGTCGCCGCGCACAGCAGCGCCGACACCAGCCAGGTGCTCAGGTGCGAACCGAACGCGTAGTGTCCGGTGCCGGCGTACGACGCACTGAAATCGCGGCTGTAGACGAACAATCCGACGATCATGCACAGCCCGGCCGTCGGCAGGATGAACTTCAGCGAGGCCATCATGCTGTGGTGTCCGTAGACGGAGATGACGGTGACGATGATGC
Organism: Mycolicibacterium nivoides; assembly: GCF_003855255.1. Lineage (NCBI taxonomy): Bacteria > Bacillati > Actinomycetota > Actinomycetes > Mycobacteriales > Mycobacteriaceae > Mycobacterium > Mycolicibacterium nivoides. Next base: position 1,967,386 of record NZ_CP034072.1, read on the forward strand.
TCAGCACCGCATAGGCGATCAGCCGCACGACCTCGTTGTCGGGCATGTCGAAAAACCGGATCAGTGCCGATGCCAGTGCGTCGCCTCCGGTCCAGATCGAGATGGCCGCGAAGGCCAGACTGGCCGTGCCCTCGAGAATCGATCCGATCAATCGACCGGCCACCCCGAAGTACGCGCCGCTGGACACCGGATTGTTGGTACCCGAGTGCGGGCCCATCAGACCGGACAGGCCGAGGAACACCGCCCCGACCGCGGATCCGGCCATGATGGCGGTCGCAGCCGACCACCACCCCAGACCGAACGCGATCGGGTACCAGCCGATGATGAACAACCCGAACGTCATGCTGCCGCCGAGCAGCAGAATGTAGAGGTTTCTGGGCCGCGAGCGTCGTTCGCCCTCGGGGATGAAATCGATGCCATGTTGCTCCATGCGCGGGAGCGAAAGGCGGGACGCAGTGGCCAGGCCCTTGTCAAAGTCCTTGTCTACCATGCGGTTGTCACTTTCGGACGAGCCATTCGAATGGCTTGAGATGTGCTGGGTTTTCGGTGTAGATGAGCTCGGGGTGCCATTGGACCCCGAAGCAGTTCTCACCTTCGATTGCCTCGACGACACCGTCGGGGCTCCACGCAGTCGCCGTGAGCGATCCGGTGTCAGAAACTGCCTGGTGGTGTTGGGAATTCACCTCGATCAGGTTCGGGAACAACTCGCCTGCCAGTGATCCCGGCTTGATCTCGACGCCGTGCCGGATCGAGGCGTATCCCCCGTCGACGGTGTCGACCATGTGCTTGCGCACACCGTAGGCACGCAGATCCTGGTGCAACCGCCCGCCGTGGGCCACCGCGAGCATCTGTGCGCCGCGGCAGATTCCGAACGTCTTGATGCCACGCCGGATCGATCGTTCGAGGATCGCGAGTTCCACCTGATCTCGCTGCTCGTCGACACCCATGAGCGTGGCCCGGGTGGTTTCGCCGTAGCGGCGGGGATGGATATCCCCGCCGCTCAGCAGCAACAGCGCGTCGATCCGATCGGCCAGCCGCAGCGCCCGCGCGGGCTCGAGCGTCGCGGGGATCAGAACTGGTACACCTTCGGCCCGCACGACTGCGTCGATATGGGTCCGGTGGCTCGCCAGGAAGCCATCGGGACCGAGGCCACAGACAACGCCGACGACTGTCATAGTTCCAGCAGGTACCTTGCGCGTTCAGCGTCGGAGACCAACAGGTGGTCGGACTCCCACTCCTTGAGTTTCATCTCCGTGTACTCGCTGACGAACGCCGGTGAGAACGTCTTGTGCACCAAGGGATCCGCCTGGAAGGCCTCGACCGCCTCCAACAGCGTGCGGGGTAGTACCGGCGCATCGGAGTTGTGCGACGCCTGCTCGAGCGGTTTCCCCGGATCCAGGCCTTCCCGGATGCCTTCCAGGCCGGCGGCGATCATGAGCGCCGATGCGAAGTAGTAGTTCGCGGCGCTGTCCGCGGCCCGGTATTCGATGCACGCCCGGTTCTGCGGCAGCCGCACGGTGCACGAGCGGTTGTTCGATCCGTAGCTGACGCGCGTCGGAGCCCAGGAGATCTGGCCGTCGGCCAGCCGCGGTGTGAGCCTCCGATAGGAGTTGGTGGTGGGGTTGCCCAGCGCGGTGAACGCGGGCGCGTGTTTGAGGACGCCCGCGATGAACTGGTAGGTGGTCTGCGTCCACTCCCCCGCGGTGTCACCGAGCCGGAACGCATTGCGTCCGGTCTCAAGGTCCACCAGGCTCATGTTCAGGTGTGCACCCGATCCCCACATGCTGGCGTACGGCTTGGGCATGAAGCTTGCGAGCAGGCCGCATTCCTTGGCGATCTGCTTGACCGCGAAGCGGAACAGCGTCATCCGGTCGGCCATCTCCAGGACCGGGGCGTGGCCGATACTGAGCTCGTACTGCCCGTCACCGCCTTCGTGGCCGAACGCGTAGACACCGAAATCGAGCTCGCTGAGGTAGCCGACGAGCTTGTCGAGAAACTCCGAGGCATCCAGGGTCGCCTCGACGTCGTAGGCCGGTGAGGGCTTGAGCGATCCACTGCGCGCGACCGGAACCAGCCGGTCACGCTGCCCCTCGAGGGATTCCGGCCGGAACACGTAGAACTCGGGCTCCACACCCAGGTGCACCGAATAGCCCTGCGCGGCAGCCGCTTCGACCTGCCCACGCAGTGCGTTGCGCGGACACAGCGCGAAAGGTTCGCGGCCGCCATAACTCATGTCGGCGATCATCCATGCATACCGGCGATCCCACGGCAGGATCTTCAGAGTGCTCAGGTCCGGCACCCCGACCACCTCGTCCTCGGTGGGGTTCATGTTGCCGATACCGCCGAATCCGCGGGGCGTGTACCGCTCGGCGCCGGCGACCAGATCAGCGAAGTGCGTCATCGGGACGACTTTCGACTTGGGCCGGCCGAGGACGTCGATCCAGTTCGCCATGGCGTACTTGACACCTTGAGCACCAAGCTCTTTCGCAACACGCGAATGCTCGGGATCGAGGCTGTACAAGGTGTCGTTGCGTTCGAAGATGGTGTCGGTCATGCGTTTCTCTCCTTTGTGATGTGGATGAGGGCTTCGGCTGCGCGCAGGAATGGTTCCAGCGGGGCACGCGCGACCCCGCCGCCGATCTGTCCGCCTCCGGCACCGGCGATACCGATGTCGAGGTAGGGGGTGATGCCGGTCGCGGCGATGCGCCGCACGTCGAATCCGACGGGGGTGCCCCGGTAGTCCAGGGCGGGGATGCGCAGGTCGGGATGTTCGCCCGCACAGATGTCGTACATCTCGACCGTGCGCGCGATCATGGTCGCGGCGTTGCCTCCGCTGGAACGTTGCAGTGGCAGGGCGGCGGCCTGCGCCACGCCGCCGAGTCCGACGACCTCGGTGATGACGCTCTCGCCACCCATGAACTCCATGTCCTTCTCGGTGAATCCCGGGTACAGCCGCGCAGCCTCGAAAGTCGGCAGCGGACCGCAGAACCAGCGGTCCCCGAGGCCGGCCACTTGGACACCGAACTCCTTGCAGGAGAAAGCCATCGATGTGACCAGGCTGCTGGCGCCGCTGCCTCGCATGGCATCCGCCATCACCTTCGCCGCGGCCATCGCCAGACGCAGGAAGAAGTAGTCACCGCCGGAGAGGTAATCGGCCAGCACCCGGGCGTCCTCCGCATCGGCCGCGGTGATCGCCGTCAGAAGCGCGCGGGTGAACAGCGTCGTCGCCGCGGTATTGCGGCTGTGCAGCTCGTCGCCCATGGTCAACGCCCGCTGGATGATCGGCTTGAGCAGGACGCCGCCGTGCGCCCGTACCACCCGGTCCAGCGCTGGGCCCACGTGGTCACGCAGGAAGTCCAGGTTGATGCGGGTGTCGTCGCTGTAGGTGCCGTAGTTGAGCCGGTCGGCGGTGTCACCCTCGTACAGCGTGCAGTACGCGCGGTTGCCGGTGCCGGCATCCTCGACGACAAGGACCGGCATCGACGCGGTGGTCACGCCGGCCAGTGAGCCCACCACACCCAGCGTTTGGCAGCCGGCGACGACGACCTCGCCGCGTTCAAACGCCCGTTCGGCGCCGGCGCGGTCGGTGGCGAAACCCTCGTAGATCGCAGCACCGAGCAGGCCGTCACGCTGGCCACCGGTGTAGGCGGCGAAGGGCAGGGTCGGACCCGAAGTCAGGATGAGATCGCGCCGCATCCCGGCGACCTCCTCGATCGCGGGACGAACTCCCGTCAGCCGCGGTTCGGCGGTGAACAGGTTCTCCAACGCCGCGGCGTTTGCGTCCGTGGTGGTCACCGATGGGTGAGCGGTCTGGCTCATGCGGTCGTCCCTTCTCTGGATCCGGCGGAACAGCTGGTGTGCAAAAACCTTTTGGCATATGTTGGGCACAACGAGCTGAACAAACGGATCTTCTGAGCTTGCTGCCCGACATGAGCGGAAGTTCCGTTTGACAAAACGTTTTGGCTTATGCTGGTATGGAACCGTAGCGCAGTGGCTCGCGACGGGTCAAGGGTCAAATGTGATCGCAAGCACAACAAGGTCAACCGACCGGGAGATGGAGCAGCGCAAGTGGCAAACATCAAGGACGTGGCGCGCTACGCCAACGTGTCCCCAACGACGGTGTCGCACGTCCTCAACGGCCGCGGTCGCGTCGCACCGGAGACCAGGGACCGGGTGCTCGAGGTCGCCCAGCGGCTCGGCTACACGGCCAGCGCCCATGCCCAGCAACTTGTCACGCGCCGCAGCAGGATCATCGCGATCCAGATGCCCGACCTCGACGCGAACGGGCGGGGTACCGCACTGGTGCCCAAGTCCGAGTCGGAGTACTTCCTCGAATTGATCAACGGGGCCGCCGCCGCGGCCACCGACGCGAAGTACGCGCTCATCGTCGTGTCACCCGGGGTGGACGCATCGTCGATGCGAAGCTTCGGTGTCGACGGCATGATCATCGTCGACCCCAAGGGCTCCGAACAGTTCCTGCAGTCGTCCTTCGCCGACCAGTACCCGGTGGTCACCACCGGTGAACCGGTCGTCGCGGCGGGCCGGCCCTGCTTCGTCGTCGACAACGATCACGAGGCGGCCGCCCGTGAAATCTTCGATCACTTTGCCGCCCAGGGACGTTCGCAACCCGCCATCATCACCGACACCACGTCGCGGTCCTACATCCGCGATATTCAGCACGCCTACGGGGAATGGTGCAACGCCAACAACGTCCGGCCGGCGTCGGTCGCGGTGGCCGAGGCGTCACCGACCGAAATGGGTAAGGCGCTGGCATCTCTGCGCAACGGGCCCTCCCCCGCCGACGCCATCTACACGAGCTCCGACGAGTGCGCCATCGCGCTACTGGACGCGGCCCGCGAAGCGGGGGTGTCGGTGCCGGGCGAGCTGGCGTTGGCCAGCGCCGTCGACAGCTCGATCCTACGAGTCACCAATCCTCCGGTGACCGGAGTCTTCCTGCACCCCAGGGACATCGGGGCGCGGGCAGTGGAAAGCCTGACCGATCTGATCGCACGAAAGGACCCCGACTGCCAACTGCCACCGTTGGACAGCACACGAACCCTGATCCCGACGCGTGTGGTGGTGCGCGCGTCCACAGCCATGGAAGCGAGTCGATGAAAGTTCTGGTGATCAGCGCGAGCCCGCGCGAGGACGGCAACTCCCACCTGCTGGCCGAATCCGCCTGCGCCGGTGCGGAATCAGTGGGCCACGAAGTGGAGCATGTGTTCCTCGACCAATACGTGGACCGCATGTTGGACAACTGCAGAAGCTGCCGAACGGCAGCCGGCTTCTGCTCGCTCGCCGACCGTTACGAATCGCTCCTCCTAGACAAGATGCTGCCTGCCGACGGCATCATCTATGCGATGCCCCTGTACTTCTACGGCATGCCGGCACGGCTCAAGACGGTCTTCGACCGGCTGTTCTGCTATACCGCCAACAGTGCGCCGCAACAGGAGCAGGTGGTCGGAGGCATCACCGACAAGACCGTCGGCGTGCTGATCTCCTGCGAAGAGAGCTACGTCGGGGCCACGGCGGGAGTCATCGCCCAATTCCAGGAGCTGACAAGGTATCTCGACCAGAGCCTGGCCGGAGTGGTGGTGGGCAATGCCAACAGCCGCGGAGAGATCGCATGCGACCCGACCGATCCCCTGTCCCGCGCGCGGGATCTGGGTGCGCGACTGTTCGACATCAGAGTCACCGACTACCGGCTGACCACTGTGCGGTCGAACAAGGTGTGGGATCCAGTGGGTTGCTGAACTATCGGGACGGTGACCCCCGGTGCCGCCGGGTGAGCCGCTAGCCGCCCGGCACCACCAGGACCGGCCGGTACGTGCGCTGCAGTGTCGCGGCAGCCACACTGCCGAGCAGCACCTTCTTCAGCGCCGACCGGCCGCGCGAGCCCACCACCACAACCCCGGCCCGTTGATCTTCGGCGAAGGCGACCAGCGCATCAGCGGTGGCACCGGCACCGGACCCGCGGAACCTCGGCACGCGATGTGCCGGCTGGTCTGCGGCAACGTCGACCGCACTGCCGTCATCCACCCCGACAGTGACCACCTCGCGGGTCGGGAACAGGGTGTGGGCCGCGCTCAGCGCCCGCTCCGCACCGGCTGAGCCGTCCACACCGACCACGACGGGCCCATCGGCCAACGCGTCGTATTCAGCCGAGATCATGTTCTGGGACACCACGAGCACCGCGCGGGCCGCATGGTGCACCACGAGGTCCGAGACACTGCCCAGCTTCGAGTCGCTCGCACCGAGCCCTCGGGCGCCGACGATCAACACATCGGGTCCGAGTTGTTCGGCCACCTGCGCCAACCCCAGGCCCTCTCCCGCCCAGGTGCGCTTGACCAGCGGCTCGGGATTCCAGCCTGCGGCCCGCGCCAGGGTGACACCGGTATCGACCAGCCGGGCGGCCTCACCGTCGCTTTCCCGGTCGACCAGATCGATCAGCTCGTCGACGTTGCGCGCCGAGTGGCGCAACCGGGCGCGCAACCCCTTGCTGCCGAACGGCGGTGTGCACAGATAGACGACCACGGCATCGGCGGCTGGGAACAATGCGGCACCACTTCTGATCGCCGCATTGGCCGCGAGCGACCCGTCATAACCGAGCACTACCTTCATGCGTGTCCCCTTGCTCCGTTCGTGCGTCCGATTCCAGACTAAAGGGCCGCTCGCAGTACCCATCAGGGGTTCGCGCCGACGGCTCACGGCGCCGAGCAGGAAACAGGTAGCGCGCTACCCTATCGAGCGCCCTGCTTATGCGCGCAAGCTCTGCTCATGGACGCCACCGTCAACGGCTTGGCACACCTCGACACACCCGTCGCAGTCGCCCCCGCAACCGGCACCCCCAATGCCGGGGCCGAACTTCGTGATCAGACGTTCAAACGTTGGGTGTGGGGTGCGGCCGTGGTCAGCGCGGGTGGCGGAGGGATCGTCGGCGCCTTTCTGGCCTTCGCGGCCCCCATCGTGTTGACCCCAGCCGATACCCATCGCCTGCTGATCCGGGGCGGCACGGTGCTGATCGTGTTTCTGGCGGTCGCGGTTCCGGTGATGCTGCGGGTGCGGCGACACCGGTTCGCGGCCAGCACGGCCTGGCTCACCGAGGGCCGCCCACCGACCGCGGAGGAACAGCGGATGACCCTGGGCGCCCCAGGTGAGGCGGTGCGGTTGTCGGCAGCGGTGTGGGGCGTCGGTGCGGTGATCTTCGGGTCACTGGCACTGAGCCAGCAGGTGTCCACGGCGGTGTACATCTTCAGCGTGGTGGCGCTGGGTGGCATTTCGACGAGCGCGGTCTGGTACCTCATCGTCGAACGGGTCATGCGGCCGGTGGCGGCCCGGGCTCTCGGCGGCGTAACTCCCGACCGGCGATTCAGACCGACGATCGGGCGCAGGCTGGTGACGGCATGGCTGCTGGCCACGGGGGTTCCGCTGTTCGGCATCGCGGTGCTCGCGGTCGGTTATCTGGCCGATGTCGGCTTCCGGGCCCAACGCACCTTCGCGGCGATCCTGATCCTGGTGACGGTGGCGATCGTGGTGGGGTTGTTCGCGATCCTGATCGCCATCCGGTCGGTCACCGAACGGGTCACCGCGCTGCGCCGGGCCCTGGCCCAGGTGCAGGCGGGTGACTTCAGCGCCCGGGTCGAGGTCGACGACGCCAGCGAGATCGGACTGCTACAAGCCGGTTTCAACACGATGACAGCCGGCCTGGCCGAACGTGAGCGAATCCGCGACACCTTCGGCACCTATGTGGATCGGGATGTCGCCGAACACATCCTGTGTGCCGCCGGATCGTTGGAAGCCCAGGAGCTGGAGGTCACGCTGATGTTCGTCGACGTCCGCGGATTCACCACGCTCGCCGAGCGGTTACGGCCCACCGAGGTGGTCACCACACTGAACCGGTTGTTCGAACGGATCGTCCCGATCGTGCACGACCACGGTGGCCACGTCGACAAGTACGCGGGCGACGGCCTGATGGCGGTCTTCGGGGCACCCCGGCGCAAGGACCGTCACGCCGATGACGCACTGGGTGCCGCACTGCAGATCGCCGACGCGGTGCACGATGAGTTCAGCGGTACCCTCACGGTAGGGGTCGGCCTGAACTCCGGACCTGTGGTGGCCGGAAATGTCGGTGGCGCAGGGCGTTTGGAGTTCTCGGTGATCGGCGATGCGGTGAACGTCGCGGCGCGGGTCGAGACCGCGACCCGCCAGACCGGCGACACCGTGCTGCTCACCGGCGCCACGTTGAGTCAACTCACCGGGGACCGCGGCGATTTCGAGCCAAGGCCCGGCCTGGCCCTCAAGGGTAAGACGAATCCGGTCGCGGTGTACGCCCCTGTTCCGGCAAAAGCCCGCTTTGTGAAAGCGGCCTCCTGACGAGAAGATCCCGCCCCAGCGATACCCGCCGGGGCGGGACCGGATCCGCGCAGCGACGAGTCAGATCACCGTGCGGCGAACCCGTAGGTAGAGCTCGTGCAATCCTGCGATGGTGATGTTCGTGTCCTTGTCTACTTGATGGCCGCGTAACCGGCTACCCCGATTCACAAACGCCCGTTCGTGATTGAGGTAGCCGGCACGTCGCGGTCACACCGCGGGCACGAGCAGGTCGGCGAACTTCGTCACCGCCTCGTCGTAGCGGACATTGTGGCCTTGCACCACTGCGGCTTCCAGTACCGGCACCCGTACGTCCTGCCCCCGGCGCGGAGACGGAACACCCGGAGTGGACTCATAGTTGAAGACGATCACGTCGAGGTACACCGGTTTGCGAAGACGCTTGCCGCTCAACAGTTTCTGCAGCGCCTCGGAGATCGCCGGGTATGGGGTGAACTCAGGGTTCTGCAGCCAGTCGGCCAGATCACTAGCCGGCACGCTGAAATCGACACCCAGCGCGTCAAGACGATCCACCACCGCTTCCGGGGCCGGACCTGCCGGCGGAACGGCGGCGACACCCGGCGGTGTCACCGCGAACGGTTGATGGTTCCATCCCTGATCCGGTGCGGCATCCCACCACTGGGTCCCGATCGCACCGTCGGGCCGCACCCAGAACACGTCCAGGTGCAACGGGAGCCGTCCGACGGAGGCGAGCGCCGACCCGGGCGCCGCCGACCCGGCGGGGGCAATCGCGAACGGGGCGTGGTCAGCCCAGCTGTGTCCGACCGCCGCATGCCACCACTGTGTTCCGATGGATCCGTCGGGCGCGACCCAGAACACGTCCAGATTGTTCGGGGTGCGAGAGGTTGCGGTGATGCCGCCGCCGGCCGCCACCGCCCCCGGTGCCGTGATGGTGAACCAGCCGTGGTCCGCCCAGCTTGCGCCCGGGGCGCCGAACCACCAGTTGGAGGCGACCGCGCCGTCGGGGGTCACCCAGTACACGTCGAGGTTGTCCGGCGTGCGGGCCACGACGGTCAGCGCTGACCCGGGCCGCGCGGATCCGGCGGGCGCGAGTCTGAATGACCCGTGATCGGCCCAGCTCGTTCCCGGGGCCGCAGTCCACCAATTCGATCCGACCCCACCGTCTCTGGTCACCCAGAACACATCGAGATGATCGGGCATGCGCGCCACGACGGCGACCGCCGAACCTTTCTCCGCCGAACCCGGCGGCGCGACGTTGAACGCTCCGTGGTCAGCCCAACCCGCTCCGGGCGCGGCCGCCCACCATTGGCTGGCGACGGCGCCGTCGGGCCGCACCCAGAACACGTCGAGGTTGTCGGAGGTCCGCGCGACCGCCGCGATCGGCGCTCCGGGACTCGCCGAGCCGGCCGGTGCGATCGGGAACGCGCCACCGTGCTCGGTCCATCCGCCGTCGGGTGCCGCCGCCCACCACTGCGTCATGACCGATCCGTCGGCCGCGACCCAGAACACATCGAGATTGCCCGGCGTGCGGGCGACCGTGGTGACCGCCGCACCGGGCGCGACCGCTCCGGGCGCCACGACATCAATCGGAGTGTGATCGCCCCAGCTGTCTCCCGCCGCACCGGTCCACCACTGCGATCCGATCGCCTTGCTGGTGTTCGCCCAGAACAATTCCAGGCTGAACGGCTCCCGCGAAACGACATTCAGAGCCGAGGACGCGGTGGCCCGCAGATTCGCCCGGGCTTCGTCGGGCGGCAGATGGTTGATGACGTCGTTCCAGATGTAGCGGTAGTACGGGTTCTCCTGGTCGGCCTCTTTGTACCGGGAGCTGAGTCCGGTTCCGCCGAACCACTGATCGACGATCGCACCCTGTTGTTCGGCGTTGAACTCTGACCAGCCCCGCCCTGGCGGGCCGTACTGATACACGTTGTCGCCCAGGATGAAATTCGCCTGATTCACCATGCCGCTGCACATCAGGCCCGGCAGCGAACCGGTATGCGCGATCTGCCAGGCGTGGGTGAGTTCGTGAATGAGGAGCTGACCCGGCCGGGGATAGGCATCGCCACCGGTACCCAGCGGATTGTCGAAGGCCCGGCCGATGTTGAGGTACGTCTTGCCGTCAACGCCCGGAGCGGTGAAGGCGCGATCGCCGAGTCCGGCGAGATTGGTGATGATCACGTCCTGGTACGGCAGTGAGTTGCCGAAAACTTGTCGGGCAAAAGCGATTTCGGTGGAGTTGAGCGGCCGGAACTTGATCAGCGCGTTCGTGACGGCGCCGATTGCCACCCCCGCCACCACGCCGAGGATGAGTGCGGTGCCGATCCCCGCACCCGCCACAGCCGACACCGCGAACACCACGACTCCCCCGATGACCCCGAGCGTGCCGCCGGGCCCCAGGGTGGCGCCCATCCAGTCGATCGCCTCGCGGGTGGCTCCGATCACCACGCCCAGTGCACCGCCCACGGCACCGGCAGCCACATCGAGGATGTCGCCGACCAGTTCGGTGAGCGTGCCGACGACCCCGCCCCACTTGTATTCCTTGGCGACGCCGTATGTGGCCTGGTTGTCCAGTTTGGACCAGTAGAGCGCCAGTAGCGGGCTGTGGCCGTTCTCCTCGTGATTCCAGCTGTCGACGCCGGAGACGTGTCCGCTCTTGATGAACGCCATCGTCGGGAATCCCGGGGCCGTCAGGTAGGCGCGCAGATTGAAATCGAAGTCGCCGAGGATGCTGCTGCTGTGCATATGGAACTTCACGTGGTAGTCGCCGTTGTCGCTGACGTCGACATCGACCCATCCACCCAACGGCGTTCCGGACGGTGTGGTGACGACTCCGTGGAAGGTACGAGTTGCCATGTGCGCGAACCCCTTCGCCTGTGTGATTGCTGACCTGCACAATCGTTCAGGGGGGCAGCCGCGGTCGGTAGCGTAGCGCGCTACTCGAATCCCGGCGTCAAGCGTTGCTTTTCAGCGCTCGCCGTACTCCAGTGGCGGTTCCGACGAATCGACCTTGCCGTAGCTGCTGATGGTGAGACCGTCGGGTCCCACCTCATAGCGCGCACCGTCGGCAGGGTTGACGGCCACGAAGCCGTTGCCGGACCGCTCGGCGGTGGGGATCTGGAGGTTGGCGCCGTCGCTGAGCCGCTCACCGCGGTAGGAGAAGCTGTCGGAGCCGGTCTGGCAGATCACCGCCAGTGAGGACGCGGTCCGGATCACGGCGGCCGGGGTGCTGCCCGCGGGGCACCGCGCGGTGTGGTTGACGAAGCCCTGGTCGTCGGTGCCGTTCACGTTGGCCGTCGCCGACCCTGCCGTGGTCGTGGTCGTCGTCGGCGCCTCGGATATCGCGCTCGGCGGGGTCGGCGCGGTCAACGTCTCATGGGTGGAGGCGCCGTCGCCACCGCTGGCCAGGACCGCGGCCAGCACAGCGGCGATTCCGAACAGGCCCACCGACACCAGGATCAAGGTGAGCTGGGCCCGGCTGAACCGCGGTTTGCGCGCCGGAGCCTGCGGTGCCTGTGGCGGGGGCGGTGGGTACGGCGTGTAGCCGGTGTGGTTCGGGTTGGGGTAGATCGACGAGAACTCTCGGGTGCCCGGTGACGGCGACTGAGGCTGAGGCTGCGGTTGCGGAGTGAGCCGCGGCGGGGCGGGCGCGGGCGCCGGAGTGGGTGGCAGCACCGGCGGGGGCGGTGCGGGAGCCGCACCGGAGCCGGCCGCGTCGCGGGCGGCCTTGGCCAGTTCACCGGCGCTGGGATAGCGGTCGACGGCGTCCTTGGCCATGCCCTTGGCCACGACGTCGTCGAATGCGCGCGGGATGCCGCGGCGCATGATGCTCGGCCGGGGTGCCGGGGAGAACATGTGGGCGCTCATCAGCTGGCGCAGGTCGCCCGTCTCGAACGGTGGCCGGCCGATCAGCATCTCGTAGAGCAGGCATGTCAGGGCGTACACATCGGCGGCCGGTCCGACCGGGCCGCCGGAGAACCGCTCCGGTGCCATGTAGGCGCTCGACCCGATCAGCACGCCCGTCATCGTGACGCTGGCCTCGCCCCCGACGTGGGCGATGCCGAAGTCCACCAGGTAGGCGAAGTCGTCGGAGGTGAGCAGGACGTTCTCGGGCTTGATGTCGCGGTGCACCAGGCCGTCGGCATGGGCGGCGTCCAGCGCCGCGGCCACCTGCGTGACGATCGCGGTGGCCCGCGCCGGGGTCAGAGGGCCGTTGGTCCGCAGCAGCTCCTTGACGCTGGCGCCCTCGACCAGCCGCATGTCGATGTACAGCACACCGTCGATCTCGCCGAAATCGTGCACCGGGATCACGTGCGGTTCCTGCAGCCGCGCCGCCACCCGGGACTCACGCCGGAACCGCTCCTGGAAGTTCGTGTCCGCGGCGATCTCGGTGCGCAGCAGTTTGACCGCCACCATGCGTTCCTTGACCGTGTCGTAGGCGCGGTACACCTCGCCCATTCCACCGACACCGATCAGCGATTTCAGCTCGTAGGGTCCGAACCGGGTGCCTAGGCGCGAGGCACCAGGGGGCGGGGTCATTGCGCGATCCTTTCCGGTTGCACCATGCCCCCGGGGTGGGGCGGGCACACGGTCGTCTCGGAGACGAGGATAGTTCGACCGTGGCCCGGCCCGCCGTGAGCGGTGTCCGGAGTCGTCAGTTGAACGACGAGTGCGGGGCCCCCATACCCGGATCGATCTGCACGGGCCCGGTGGCCGACGGCGCGACCGGGAAATCGAAGATCGCCGTCGGGATGTACACCGTCGCACAGGCATTCGGGATGTCGACGACACCGGACAGGCGGCCCTCGATGGGTGCGGCGCCCAGTAGCAGGTACGCCTGCTCGGGGCTGTAGCCGAACTTGGTCAGGTAGTCGATCGCGTGCAGGCAGGCCCGCTGGTAGGACAGGTGCGAGTCCAGGTAACGCTGCTCACCTTCGAGGGTGACCGAGGTGCCGGAGAAGGCCAGCCACTCGGAGTACTGGGGATCGGTGTTGCCGGGCATGAATATGGCGTTCTCGCTCACACCGTAGGTCTCCATACCGCCCGGGATAACGTCGACGCGCAGGTCGATGAAGCCGCCCATCTCGATGGCGCCGCAGAAGGTGATCTCGCCGTCGCCCTGGGAGAAGTGCAGGTCGCCGACCGAGAGGTTCGCCCCGTCGACGAACACCGGGTAGAACACCCGGCTGCCCTTGGTGAGGTTCTTGATGTCCTGGTTGCCGCCGTTCTCCCGCGGCGGCGCGGTGCGGGCCGCTTCCGCGGCGGCTTTGGTGAAGGCATCCCCGGTGAGTCCGCCGAGGATCGCGTCGCGCGGTTCGGGCGGCAGGGCCAGCGGCGGTACCCGATCGGGGTCGGTCGCGATCAGTGCGGCCTCGCGGGTGTTCCACTTCGCCAGCAGCCCGGTCGAAGGCGCGGTCCCCATCAGCCCCGGGTGCACGATGCCGGTGAACTCCACGTGCGGTACGTGCCGTGAGGTGGCCTTTTGACCCGAGAAGTCCCAGATCGCCTTGTAGGCGTCGGGGAACTGATCGGTGAGGAAGCCGCCGCCGTTGAGCTTGGGGAAGATGCCGGTGTAGCCCCAGCCCTGGCCGGCCAGCGGCCCGGAATCCTCCTGCGGGATGGGTCCGACGTCGAGGATGTCCACGATGAGCAGATCGCCCGGCTTGGCGCCCTCGACGGCGATCGGGCCGGAGAGCACGTGCACCGTCGTCAGCGGTGCGTTGAGGATGTCGTCGGCCGAATCGTCGTTGACGATGGCACCGTCGAACCATTCGCGACAGTGCACCCGGAACGAGTCGCCCTGCTTGACCGTCACCGCGGCCGGGATGTCAGGGTGCCACCGGTTGTGGCCCAGCTTCTCCTGATCGGTGAACTTCTTGGTCGAGTCGAGCGGGAATACGACGTCAGGCATTGATCCTCCTTCGCAGACTTCAGGACTTCAGGACTTCAGGACTTCAGGGACGGGGCAACTTCTGATGGAGCGGGTTCGTGGTGACTTTCTGCCGCCGGCCGCCCGGCGGCGGTCCGGCAACCACGGCGGGACGGTCGGCCGACGCTCGTGTGGTGTCCTGCAGCGCCATGGCGGTCGAGCCGCCGCGGCCCAGGTTCGGCGCCGCGATGGTCCTGCGTGCCGGCCCCCTGCAGTCCGGGCAGTCGATCACGTCCGGACGAACACTCATCGAGAACATCTTCTTCGTGACGCCGCAACCTGACGCACACCGAAATTCGTAGAGAACCAACAGGTTTCCTTAACGTTGCCGGGAGCTGCTGTGTCGACAAACGTCACACTACCGACGAACGTACGGCTCGGCAGAGCAGTTGGACAACAAAACACCGTTGCTCAGTCAGGCTGTAGATCTCTACAGTCCGGCCGCCGACCCAGCCGGCGCCGGGGGGATCACGGCCGGGCTTGAGACGCTCGCGTGAGCTGAACCACCTTGTCGTGCACCGGCTTAGCCGTATCAGCGACGCCCATGCCCATGTTCCGAGCCGCCCACAACGCGATCCGGAAATTGGTCCGGTCGGTTTCGTCGAGGGGGTTGGCACCGGTGAGCTCGGCGACCTTGGCCAACCGGTTGCGCAATGTGTTGACGTGCACGTACAACTGGCTCGCGGCCGTCGAGATGTCGTTGTCCGGTGCCAGGAAGGCCTCCAGGGACGAAACCAGGTAGCCGTTGTTGAGCTTGTCGTGGTCGACCAACGGCACCAGGAGCCGGTGGACGAACGGCACGAGCCGAACTTTCGGCACCGCCGCCAGCAGTCCGTCCAGCGTGGCGATCTCCTCGATGTGCACCGAGCGCCGCCAGCGAATCCCCTCTCGCAACGCTTCGAGCGCCTCGGGGATCGCATACACCATGGACTGTGGATCTGGCGCGATGGCCACACCGCACACCAGATCGGAGGCGGCCAGTTCGGCGGCGAACTGCTCGGTCTGGGCGCACAGCGCGACGATGCGGTCATCGAGCACCGCGACCGTGCCGAGGTGCCGGTCGACGAGCTCGTGCACCCGGGTGTGGACATCGGTGGTGAACGCGCACACCGCCACCGGGGTCCCGGCCAGGCCACACTCGGCGAGCGCGGTTTCGACCGGGCCGACGCCCAGGGTGCCCGCCACGAACCAGCGCAGAATCGACCCAAGGTCCCGTTCGCGTGTTCCGACCTCGCGATCGGCGATCCGCATGGAATCCGCCCAGTCCACGATCCGCCGGAAGGGCACCGCGGCATGCTGGGCCAGCAGCGGAAGGTCCAGGTCGAGGCAGGCCCGCACCAGTGCGGCAGGGGGTTCGTCGAACAGATCCCCCAGCCCCACCAGCAGCGCGGTGACCCGCCGCCGGCTCAAGGTCTCGACGTAGCGCCGGATCGAGTCGTCCGGCTGATCGGCTACGGGCACCCCGATGCTGAGGATCAGCTCCTCCCCCGACAGATACTGCGACGGGTCGACGAGTTCGGTGGGGTACACGTAGCGGATCGGCCGGTCGAGATCGCGGATCGGTGTCAGGGTGTCGACGTGCAGGCTCGGCTGGGCCAGCAGTTCCCTGAGCAGGACGGTGCCGTCGTGCGGCGTCACCTCTACGGTCATACAGCCTTCGTCCGTTAGCGGGTCATTGACGGACATCGGAACACTTCTGCGGGGACGTTCATGGCTGCGGAGTTTAGAGCCATGAACGTGTTCTCACAGGTCGAGCGTGATCTTCCCACCGAGAGAACGGGATACGCAGATCATCATCGAGGTGTTGGCCGCGCGCTCGGCCTCGGTCAGCAGATCGTCGCGATGATCGACCTCGCCGGCGAGCACCTTGGTCTCACACGTCCCGCAGAATCCACTCGTACAGGAGAACGCGGTGTCGGGGGCGATATCGAGCACCGCCTCCAGCACGCTCTTGTTCGGCGGGACCACCACCGTGGCACCGGTGCGCGCCAACTCCACCTCGAAGGCGCCGTCACCGAACCCTCCGGTGGGGGCCGCGGTTGCGGCGGCGAACCGCTCGACATGGAGTTCGACATCCGGGTAGCCGGCGCTGAGGTCGGCGACGGCGGCCAGCATCGGCGCAGGGCCGCAGCAGTAGACATGGGTCCCGGCCGGACTGGCGGCGAACACCCCGGCGAGGTCGGGCAACCCCATCTCGTCCTGCGGAATCAGCGACACCCCGTCGATACCGGCCAGGCGGTCGGCAAAGGCCATGGCGGCCCGGCTGCGGCCCCCGTAGATCAGCGTGAACTCGGGACTGACCGGGACGCCGCGTAACTCATCGATCATCGCCGCGATCGGGGTTATCCCGATACCGCCGGCGATGAAGACGTACCGCGGCGCCGGGCTCAGCGCGAAGGCGTTCTGGGGCACCCCGACTTCGACCACGTCGCCGATGCGCAGGCTCTCGTGCACCTCGCGGGAGCCGCCGCGGCCGTCGGCGACCCGCAGCACCGCGATGGTGTACCGGTACGGGTCGTCGCGCGGACCACACAGGGAGTACTGCCGGACGCGTCCCGACGGCAACGTGATGGGGATGTGCGCACCGGCTGCCCATGCGGGCAGCCGGTCGCCGGTGGGGCTGGCGAGCACCACCGAGATCACCTCGGTGGCTTCCAGCCGCAGTTGAATGACGTGAAGTTTCATACCGGGTTGTCGGCTCAGACCCGGGCGTGGCCGTTTTCGGCGGGAACCTCGGTCTGCGCCGCGATCAGGTCCCGCTCCTGCTGAATCGTCTGCACCGCATGCTGGGTGGCGCGCCGGTAGTTCAGCGTGTAGATGTCCGCCGGCGCCGACACCTCGAACGCCTGCCCGGCAAGCGGAACCTCCTTGGGCTCAAGACCTTCGAGCACCGGGGTGTCCTCGGTGAACACCTTCGTCTCGATCTCCAGGATCTCGTCGACAGTTCCGCCGCGGAAATCCTTGTCGGCGGCCACACCCCAGAAGATGATGCACTTGTCGTAGCTCACCGGCGAGGGGAAGTCCACCAGATAGCGCTTGCCGAGCGTCTCGCCGAAGTCGTACAGGATGGTCGCGATTCCCGGCGCGTACGAGTGGTAGTGCATCCAGGCATCGCCGACATCGGAGAAGTCCGAATCGGGCACCCCTGGGTAGAAGTAGGACGCCCACACCTCACGACCGTCACGCTTGACGGCCAGCTCGTCCACCACCGGGTTCACCTCGCCCATCGACGGCGCATGCACGAACGGGAAATGCGCCATGTCCCGGAAGTTCTCGGTGGCCGCCATGAATCCGCACTCGGCGTGAATGGGCTCCGCCGCACGCCACTCCAGCTCCAGGCCGCCGATCTCGGGAGGATGCGGCAAGTCGAACACCGGGTCGCCCAGGCAGGTCCAGACGTGTTCGAATCGCTCGATCACCGGATAGGACTTGATCTCCGCCTTCGGCGGAATCCGTTGTCCCTCGGCCAGAGACGGGATGTGACTGCACTGCCCACTCTGCCCGTCGAACTGCCATCCGTGGTAGGGGCAGGCGATGCTGTCGCCGACGACCTTGCCATCGGCCAGGTTGCCGCCCCGGTGGATGCAGCGCCGGTCGGTCACCCGGGCCGCACCGGTGGAATCACGGAACACCACCAGCTTGTGGTCGAGCAGGGTGGCCGACTGCGGGGTGTCGATGTCCTGGGACCGGGCCACCACGAACCACACATGCTGGTAGGCCTCGCGCAGCTTTTCCGGGGTGAGGGCTTCGCGTTTCATCGAGAATTCTCCTTAAGGTTCGGCGGGGATGTTCAGCTCGGGGCGGGTCAGAGTGCGCGGCGTCAACGCCTGTTCGCGGACATATCCGGCGATCTCGGCCATGCCCGCGACCCAGACGTCGTCCATGGCACACACTTCGGCGATGAACTCGCGCAATGCCGCCGCGCGGCCCGGGCGTCCGCTGAGGAACGGGTGGTTGGTCAGGATCCAGGCACCGCCGACATCACGCATCGCATCCAGTTCGGCGCGCCACAGCTCGATGGCTTTGGCCGGCGTCTCGATCAGGCCGGTCCCGGAGAAATCGGGAACGAAGCAGTACTGCTGCCAATCGTCCAGCGCCCAGCTCACCGGGAGTTCCACCAGCGCGGACTGGTCATCGACAGCCAGCTCGTACGGGTGATCGGAATCCATCAGGGTGGAGTCGTAGAGGAAGCCGAATTCGGCGAGCAGTTTCGGTGTGTGCCAGTTCATCTCCCACATCGGCGCGCGATAGCCGACCGGCGTCACCCCGACCACCTCCTGCAGCGCCCGGAGCCCGCGGTCCAGAATCTCGCGTTCGGTCTGTTCGTCGACGCCAACCAGCGACTCGTGCAGGTAGCCGTGGTGGGCGATCTCGTGCCCGGCCGCCGCGATCGACCGAATCGGCTCCGGATGCCGGTGTGCGGTGTAGCCCGGCACGAAGAACGTTGCCGGAACCTGCAATTCGTCGAGTATCGACAGCAGGCGGGGAACCCCGACCAGCGGGCCGTAGGCCTGGTGCGACATCGCGCCCATGCGGTCGGCGAACGCCGGATCGGTGGTCAACAGCGGAGATTCGGCATCCACGTCGAAGGTGAATGCGACGGCGCAACGCTTTCCCTCTGGCCAGGTCACCGGCCCGGCAGGCGTCAAGGGGATCATGATCGAGCCTTTCTTCCGAATACGGACAGGAATTCCCAGGTGACGTTGGCGGCGGCGATCGCGGTGATCTCGGCATGGTCGTAGGCCGGTGATACTTCCACCACGTCGACGCCGACCAGGTTCACGCTGTCCAGCCCGCGCACGATCTCGAGCAGTTCACGGCTGGTCATGCCGCCTGCCTCGGGCGTGCCGGTGCCCGGCGCATGCGCCGGGTCGAGCACGTCGATGTCGACCGAGACATACACCGGCGCGTCCCCCACCCGCTCGCGGATGCGCTGGATAATGCCGTCGGTTCCGAGCGCGCCGATCTGCTTGCAGGTGATCACGGAGAAGCCGAAGTTCGCGTCCTCGACCAGATCCTGCTTGTCATAGATGGATCCGCGCACCCCGACGTGCAGGCTGCGATCGAGCAACAGGCCTTCCTCGAAGGCTCGCCGGAACGGTGAGCCGTGGGTGATGTCGGCCCCGTAGTAGCTGTCCCAGGTGTCCAGGTGCGCATCGAAATGCACCAGGGCCACCGGGCCGTGCACCGCGTGGACCGCGCGTAACGACGGCAGCGCCACCGAGTGATCACCGCCGAGGATCACCGCGCGCGTCCCCTCGGCCTGAAGTTCGGTCAGCTGCGCCGCGATCTGGTCCACCGCCTCGCCGATGTCGAACGGGTTGCACGCGATGTCGCCGGCGTCGGCGAACTGGCAGACCTCGAACGGTTTGATGTCGAGTTCGGGGTTGTAGCCACGGATGAGGCGGGATCCTTGACGAATCGCGTTGGGGCCGAATCGGGCTCCGGGCCGGTAGGTCACCGCGCTGTCGAACGGTACGCCCACCACCACGACGTCGGCCCGTGCCACATCTGACAGGCGGGGCAGCCGGGCGAAGGTCGTCCACCCTGCGTAGCGCGGCTGCACCTGGGGGTCCGCCGGGCCCACGATCGCGTCGCGGGCGTTGCCCCCGGGTATTGCTTGGTTCATTGAATGCCTTTCCTAGACACGATTTCGGGACACCCCGCCATCGACATTGACGATCTGTCCCACGGCCGCACCGAGTTGACGCCGGCTCAACAGTCCGATGACCGCGGCAGCCTGCTCGACGGTGCCGGTCCGGCCGCCCGGCGGCTGCCCGACGGCGCTGTCACAGACCGACCATTCCGAATCCAGGGCACCGATGGCGACGGCGTTCACTCCGACCCCGAAGCCACCAAAGTCGCGGGTCAGCGATTTGGTGAGCGCGACGATCCCTCCGGCCGCCGTGGCGACCGCTGCGAGGCCGTCGCCGCCGACATGCCAGCGCGAGGTGGTCAGCACGATGCGTCCACCGGTCCCGCTGTGCCGCATGTGATCCGCGGCGGCCTGCGCGTAGAGGAAGCTGCCGGTCAGGGTGGCGTCGACATGCGCCCAGAATTCGGCCATCGGCTGATCGGCGAGCGGCGCCACCACGGGCAGGCCGTGTGCCACGACCAGTACATCGACTCCACCCATGTGTGCGGCAGCCTTGGCCACCACATGGCCCACCTCGGCCCGGTCCGCCGGGTCCGCGGTCAGCGTCAGCTCCTCGCCCGGCCCCGGATCACGTTCCGCGGTGACCGTTCCCACCGTCAGTGCACCTCGTCCGGCGAAATGATCACGCACCGCGGCGCCGAGCCTGGTATCGACACCCGTGATGAGCACCCGATCGATTGAGGTCATGGTCAGATCACCGTTCCGCTGTTGACCGACAACACTTCTCCGCACAGGAACAGGTCCTCCTCCAGCAGGCCGCGGACCAGTTCGGCGACCTCGGTGGGCAGTGCGATACGCCGGGCCGGCAGGGTCGAGACGAATTCCTCGGCACGTTCCCATGATTCGGCTTCCAGCAGCGGGGTGTCGCACGGCCCGGGTGCCACGGCGTTGACCCGGACCCCGTCGGCGGCGACCTCCACGGCGATGCTGCGCAGCAGGCTCAGCGCCGCCCCTTTGGCCGCGGCGTAGTGGGCGTCGTTGCTGCCCCCGCCGATGGCCCGCTCCGAGGCGATACCGACGATGCGCCCGCTGCCCCGCCGGCGCATGTCGGGCAGCACGGCCCGGCACACGTGGGCCAGACCGCCCACGTGCACACGCAGCATCCGCTCCCAGGCCGGTTGATCGATCTCCAGGGCCGGGGTCTCCGCGTAGTGCCCGGCGCAGATGACCGCGGCGTCGATCCGGCCGAAGGCCTTGCGCACCTGGGTGATCGCCTCGTCGACGGCGGTTTCGTCGGCGACGTCGGCGACGAGCCACAGGTCGGTGTCGGGCGCGGGTTCCCGCGAGATGGACGCGACGGCCCAACCCCGGTCCTGCAGCAGTGCGGCGATCGCCGCCCCGATGCCGCTGCCGGCACCGGTCACCACGGCCACGGGCCTGTCGGCGTTCACACCGGCTCCTTGGTCAGTTCCGGTGCAGCTGCGGCGGGCTCACCGGTCTTGGGCTGCCCCACCTTTCGGGCCTTCACGATGACGCTGCCCAGTGCCAGGATCACGCCCATCGCCACGAAGAACGCCCAGTTGATGTACCAGGAGTCGGACACGGTGCGGGGCCAGACGATGTTCGTGAACTCGAAGCCCACCCACAGCACCGCCAGCACCGCCACCGGGGTGCCCCACCGGCCGAGGTTCCACGGCCCGGGCTCCCATTTGCCTCGCAGCCTGGCGACCAGCCCGGTCAGCAGCGGGAACAGGAAGGCCAGGTAGTAGCCACCCGCGGTGAAGGTGACCAGCACCGAATACACGTCGGTGGCCGAGATCAGGTAGACGAAGGCACCGATGATGGTGGTGACGATGATCGCGTAGATCGGCTGAGCCTCGGCCTTGGACAGCTTGACCAGGATCCGCGACGCGGGCAACACCTCGTCTCGCGCGAAGGACCAGATCACCCGGGACGCCGACGCCTGCAGGGCCAGAAAGCTTGCCAGGAAACCGATCACGAAGGCGAACAGGATCGGCTTGACCGCGGCATCACCCAGTGCGCTGCCGAGCACGTAGGTCACCGGGTCGGAAACCTCACCCGAGGTGACCTTGTCGAAGTCGGGCACCGCCAGGGTCACGGCGAGCGACGCGTACGCGATCACCAGGGCGATGAAGGCGATCGAGAAC
Organism: Mycolicibacterium nivoides; assembly: GCF_003855255.1. Classification (NCBI taxonomy): domain Bacteria; kingdom Bacillati; phylum Actinomycetota; class Actinomycetes; order Mycobacteriales; family Mycobacteriaceae; genus Mycobacterium; species Mycolicibacterium nivoides. The sequence goes on from NZ_CP034072.1 coordinate 1,989,425, forward strand.
AGCATGGCCTTGGGCACATTGCGCCGGGGCTCCTTGACTTCCTCGGCGATCGCGCCGGCGCTCTCGAAGCCGAGGATCGACCAACCGGTGAAGGCCAGCGCCGCCAGGAACGGGCCCGACGCGTATGCCCAGGTCCAGCCGCTGTTCAGGTCGATACCGTGCAGCACCGCGTCGAATCCGTGATGCCGGTGGAACAGCAGCAGGTAGGTACCCAGTCCGACGGAGGCCACGATCTCGGCGATGATGCTGCCGACCATCAGCGCCTTCAGCAGCCCGCGGCCCAGGATGTTGGCTCCGGTGCCGGCGAGCAGGATGAGCAGCGCGATGGTGCTCTGCTGGACGGCGCTGGGGCTCTCGATGCCGATGAGCTGGGCCAGGAATCCGGCCCCGGCGTAGGCGACGGTGGCCATGATGATCACCAGGGCCCACATGTACACCCAGCCGGCGAACCAGCCGGCCACTTCCCCGGCCAGGCGCTTGGTCCACTGATAGATGGACCCTTCGAACGGCCATCGTGACACCAGTTCGGCGAACGCCATGGCGACGATGAACTGGCCCGTCCCGACGATGACGAACGTCCACCAGAAACCGGGGCCGGCGGTCGACAGCGACAGACCGTAGATCCCGTACATCGCAACGATGGGAGAGATGAACGCGAACGCGAACGCAAACGCCGACCACAGCGAGAACTCGCGCTTCAATTCCACTGGCGCAGAATCTATTTGGCTGCCAGACGCCATATGTACCACCTTTCGCCGCCACCAAGACACCGAAGTATGGACATGGGCGGCGGCCGGCGGCACCCCAAAGTGGCAATACCGGGTTGGCCCTACAGTCGCACCGTCGCGGACTGTAGAGACGTACAGCGACCACACCGGCGCCGAAACATTCCGGCCTTGTGGACGTCACGTGGGTGCGTTAGAGAGAACTGATGACCGATGCGAACTTCGCCGCCTCCAGCACTGGCCTGGTGGTGATCGACCCGTACAACGACTTCATCTCCGAGGGCGGCAAGGTCTGGGACCGCCTGCGGGACGTCGCGGAGGCAAACCGCTGTGTGCCGCACATGGCCGAGGTCCTGGCGGCTGCCCGGGCGGTCGATATCCGGGTCTTCTATGCCCTGCATCGGCGTTACCGTCCCGGCGACTACGAGACATGGCAGCACGTCGCCCCGGTCCAGCGGGCGGCATGGTCGCGACGCACCTTCGAGTACGGAACGTGGGGCGGCGAGATCCGCGCCGAGCTCAGCCCACAACCCGGCGACATTGTCGCCCAAGAGCATTGGTGCTCAAGCGGATTCGCCAACACCGACCTCGATCTGCTACTCAAGCGGCACGGCATTCACCAGCTCATCGTCATGGGACTGATCGCGCACACCTGCGTGGAGGCCACCGTGCGCTTCGCTGCCGAACTGGGCTATCACGTCACCCTGGTCAAGGACGCCACTGCGGACTACTCAGACGTGGAGATGCGTGCCGCCCTCGAGGTGAACCTGCCCAACTACGCAAGCTCGATCGTGACCACAGACGAAGTGGTGAGCGCGCTCTCGGTGTTGCACTGAGGCAGGACAGACCGGCTGCGGTAGCTTCCACGCAGGCGCCTCTGGAAATCCGGCCGGCAGGTCCGTCGGCACCTCAGGAGGGATCCCGGTGAATGACGTCAAACCGTTCTCGCCCTCGATCGACTGGAGTTCGGAGCTGCTGCACTCCCTGTGGTGGCTGGCGCAGGCCTGGACCATCACGGCGGTGTGCACCCTGGCGGTACTGATCCTGCTCGCCAGGTTCACCACCTGGGGCCGGCAGTTCTGGACCGTCACCGGCGCGTACTTCACCGGGCGCCACAGCCTCAAGCCGTGGCTGACACTGGCTGCGATGTTGCTGTCGGTGATCATCGGCGTGCGGCTGGCGGTGTTGTTCAGCTACCAGAGCAACGACCTGTACTCCGCGGCACAGGTCGCGGTGCAGGGCCTGGCCACCGGCAACGACGCGGTCAGAGACTCCGGGATCCGGGGCTTCTGGATCGCACTGCTCATCTTCTCGGTGCTGGCCGCCATCCTGGTCACCCGGGTGCTGGTGGACCTGTTCATGACCCAGCGCTTCATGCTGGCCTGGCGCACCTGGCTGACCGACCGGCTCACCGGCGACTGGCTCGACGGCCGCGCCTACTACCGGTCCCGGTTCATCGATCAGACCATTGACAACCCCGATCAGCGCATCCAGTCCGACATCGACGTGTTCACCGCGCTGTCGGGCCCGCAGCCCAACACCCCGCACCAGACCAGTAACGGCACGCTGCCGTTCGGCGCCATCTCGTCGGTCGTGTCGGTCGTCTCGTTCACCTCGATCCTGTGGAACCTCTCGGGTGACCTCAGCGTCTTCGGGCTCCAGATTCCGCGCGCGATGTTCTGGTCGGTGTTCGTCTACGTCGCCTTCGCCACCGTCATCGCCTTTGCCCTCGGCCGCCCGCTGATCCGGCTGTCGTTCAACAACGAAAAGTTCAACGCGGCGTTCCGCTACGCGTTGGTGCGCCTGCGCGACGCCGCCGAGTCGGTCGCGCTGTACCGCGGCGAGAAGGTCGAACGATCGCAGCTACGCGAACGTTTCGCCGCGGTGGTCGCCAACTACAAACACTTCGTCAACCGGACCATGGTGTTCACCGGGTGGAACCTGTCGATGAGCCACATCATCATCCCGCTGCCCTGGGCGCTGCAGGCCCCGCGGTTGTTCAGCGGCCAGATCCAGCTCGGCACGGTCAATCAGTCGGTGGCCGCCTTCGGCGCGATCCAGGATGCGCTGTCGTTCTTCCGCAATTCCTATGACACGTTCGCGGGTTACCGCGCCTCGATCATCCGCCTGCACGGCCTGGTCACCGCCGATGAGCAGAGCCGCGAGCTGCCGAAGTTGGAGGTCGCAGAACTCCCCCAGGGCTCCACCAGCCTCGTCGAGCTCGGTGACGTCGAGGTGCGCAACCCGGCCGGCGAGCAATTGATCGACGATCTCAGCCTGTCCCTGGCCGCCGGCGAGGCGATGATCATCACCGGCAAGTCGGGTACCGGCAAGACCACCCTGTTGCGCAGCATCGCCCAGCTGTGGCCGTACGCCTCGGGCACGGTGCAATGCCCGCAGGGTGACAACGAGACGCTGTATCTGTCGCAGGTTCCCTACGTTCCGTTGGGCGATCTGCGGACCGTGGTGTCCTACCCGCACCAGCCCGGGGAGCTGCCCGACAAGGCGCTGCAGGATGCCCTCCTCGCGGTCGCACTGCCACGCTATCTCGACCGGCTCGACGAGGACGGCGACTGGGCCAAGGTGCTCTCACCCGGTGAGCAGCAGCGCGTCGCATTCGCCCGGGTTCTGCTGACGAAGCCGAAGGTGGTGTTCCTCGACGAGGCGACCTCGGCGCTCGACGAGCCGCTCGAGTTCATGATCTACAGCCTGATCCGGCGCGAACTGCCCGACACCGTGTTGGTGAGCGTCACCCACCGCTCCACGGTGCACCGACACCACAACACGCACCTGGAACTGCTCGGCGAGGGACAGTGGCGGCTGGGGCCCGTCGACGAGACCGAACCGGTCGGCGTGTAATGCCTGCTGAAGCATGCTGGCAGCCCACCTCTGTCCCACGTCTGGTAGGACGGTGGCACGACAGTACGTAGTAAGGTAAGCCTTCGCACAATGCCCGACCGTTGCATCGTGCTCCCCTCACCGACCACCAAGGGTTCCTGATGGCCGATTCCAGAGCCCCCCACACGGGGGTTGCTCGATGGATCCGTCGATTCGCCATTCCGGTGATTGTCGGCTGGATCGCACTGCTCGCATACCTGAGCGCCACCGTCCCTCCGCTGGAGGTGGTGGGCCAGATGCGCTCGGTGTCGATGAGTCCCAGCGACGCACCGTCGGTGATCGCGATGAAGCGCGTCGGCACGGTGTTCGACGAGTTCCACTCCGACAGCTCCGCGATGATCGTGCTGGAGGCCGAGGACAAGCTCGACGACGACGCCCACCGGTTCTACAACGACATGGTCGACAAGCTGGAAGCCGACAAGAAGCATGTCGAGCACGTCCAGGATTTCTGGGGTGACCCGCTGACCGAGGCCGGCGCGCAGAGCAACGACGGTAAAGCGACCTACGTGCAGGTCTACCTGGCCGGCAACATGGGTGAGGCGCTGGCCAACGAATCGGTGGAGGCCGTCCAGAAGCTGATCGCGGGGCTGACCCCACCCCCAGGTCTCAAGGTTTACGTCACCGGGCCGACCGCCCTGGCCGCCGATCAGCAGATCTCGGGCGACCGCAGTGTCAAGATCATCGAAGGCGTCACCTTCGTCGTCATCATCACGATGCTGATGCTCGTCTACCGGTCGATCATCACGGTGATCCTGGTGCTGGCGATGGTGGTGATCGAGCTGTCGGCGGCCCGAGCCGTGGTGGCGTTCTTGGGTTATCACGAATTGATCGGCCTTTCGACCTTCGCGACACAGCTCCTGGTCACGCTCGCGATCGCCGCGGCCACCGACTACGCGATCTTCCTGATCGGCCGATATCAGGAAGCCCGAAGCGTGGGCGAGGACCGCGAACAGGCGTACTACACGATGTTCCACGGCACGGCGCACGTGGTGCTCGGCTCCGGTATGACGATCGCCGGCGCGACGTTGTGTCTGCACTTCACCCGGCTGCCGTATTTCCAGACTCTCGGCATCCCGATGGCCGTCGGCATGACGGTCACGGTCTTGGCCGCGCTGACGCTGGGCCCGGCGGTGATCACAGTGGCCAGCCGGTTCGGCAAGGTGCTCGAGCCCAAACGCGCCATGCGCATCCGCTTCTGGCGGCGACTCGGGGCGTTCGTGGTCCGCTGGCCGGGAGCGGTTCTGCTGGGCACCATCCTGCTCTCGCTGGTCGGCCTGCTCACGCTGCCGGGCTACCGGACCAACTACAACGATCGCAACTACCTGCCCACCGATCTGCCTGCACAGGAGGGGTTCGCGGCGGCGGACCGGCATTTCTCGGCGGCCAAGATGAACCCCGAGTTGCTGCTCATCGAAACCGACCACGACGTCCGCAATTCGGCGGACTTCCTGGTGATCGACCGGATCGCCAAGCGAGTTTTCGAGGTCCAGGGGGTCGGCAGCGTGCAGGCCATCACCCGCCCGCAGGGTGAGCCGCTGGAATTCAGCACCATTCCCGCCCAGATGAGTATGGGCGGGGTCATGCAGACGATGAACCGCAAGTACATGCTGGACCGCGCCGATGACATGCTGCTGCAGGCCGACGAGATGCAGAAGACCATCAACACGATGGATCAGATGATCGCGTTGATGCAGGAGATGAGCGGCATCACCCACAACATGGTCGGCAAGATGGACCAGATGGTGGTCGACGTCGCCGAATTGCGGGACCACATCTCGGATTTCGACGACTTCCTGCGTCCGCTGCGCAACTACCTGTACTGGGAACCGCACTGCGCCAACATCCCGGTGTGCTGGTCGATGCGTTCTGTGTTCGACGGCCTCGACGGTGTTGACACACTGACCGACAGCATCCAGCAATTGATGCCCGACATGCATCGGCTCGACGAACTGATGCCGCAGATGGCGACGATGATGCAGCCGCAGATCGAGACCATGCGGACCATGAAGACGATGATGCTGACCATGTATCAGACCCAGAAGGGTCTGCAGGATCAGATGGCGGAGATGCAGGACAACCAGACCGCCATGGGTACGGCATTCAACGACTCGAAGAACGACGACACGTTCTATCTTCCACCGGAGACCTTCAACAACGCCGACTTCAAGCGCGGCATGAAGAGCTTCATCTCTCCGGACGGAAAAGCCGTGCGTTTCATCATCTCTCACGAGGGTGATCCACTGACGCCGGAAGGCATCGGCATCATCGACGGCATCAAGCTGGCCGCCAAGGAAGCCATGAAGAACACTCCGTGGGAGGGTTCCAAGATCTACATGGGCGGTACCGCCTCGGCGTTCAAGGACATGCAGGAGGGCAACAACTACGACCTGCTGATCGCCGGGATCTCGGCGCTGTGCCTGATCTTCATCATCATGCTCATCATCACCCGCAGCCTGGTGGCGGCCGCCGTGATCGTCGGCACGGTGCTGATATCGCTGGGAACGTCATTCGGTTTGTCGGTCCTGGTGTGGCAACACCTGATCGGGATCGAACTGCACTTCATGGTGATGGCGATGGCGGTGATCGTGTTGCTGGCCGTCGGCGCTGACTACAACCTGCTGTTGGTGGCACGACTCAAAGAGGAACTGCCTGCCGGTATCAACACCGGCATCATCCGGGCCATGGGCGGCAGCGGGTCCGTGGTGACCGCGGCCGGTCTGGTGTTTGCCTTCACCATGATGGCGATGGTGGTCAGCGAGATGATCGTGGTCGCCCAGGTCGGTTCGACGATCGGGCTGGGTCTGCTGTTCGACACGCTGGTGATCCGGTCGTTCATGACACCATCCATTGCGGCGTTGATGGGTCGCTGGTTCTGGTGGCCACAGCTGGTGCGCGAGCGGCCGGCGCGCGGCGTGGTGGCGCGGGCGATGGATCGGGAACGGTCGAACGCTTAGAGCGTGTCTGACAATTGACGCCGAGCCGTCACTGCGGCGGATTGCAGTCAGTATCGAGCAGCGATCCGCCGCCTAGGGGTTATCCACAGATCGCCGAATGGCTCTGGTTAGGATCGCGCCGGTCGACGAGCATCGATTCTGTGGACGTCGGTGATGTTCTTCGGCAGCAGGATGGGGTGATCTCGCGTCGGCAGGCGTTGGATGCGGGGCTGGCTGAGCATGAAATCCGACGATTGCTCAGGCGCAATGAGTGGGCGCGGGTGCACGCCGGCGTCTATGTAGAACACACCGGCCCGCCGAGCTGGATGCAAAGAGCATGGGCTGCAGTGCTTTACGCGGCCCCGGCCGCGCTTTGCTTCGAATCGGCGTTGGGTGCGCAATCGTTGCCGATCCATGTCGCCGTCGATCGGCAACGGTCGACATTGGCTGAGCCGGTCGGCGTCCGCATTCACCGTGTCGCCCACCTCGACGATCGTGTGCTGTGGAACGCGGGCCCGCCGCGGACACGATACGAGGAAGCCGCTCTCGACGTCGCCGGCCGTTCTGCGCGCGAACTCGATGCCATAGCCGTCCTGGCCAATGCCTGCCAATCTCGGCGCACCACTGCGCGGCGGCTGCTGAAAGCCCTCGATTCGCGTGGTCGGCTGCGGCGTCGTCGCTGGTTGCGGGCGGCGCTGGTCGACATCGCCGAGGGCACCTGCTCGGTTCTTGAGCACGGCTATCTTGTCCGCGTCGAGCGTCCTCACGGTCTGCCGCGAGCGACTCGCCAGAAGCGGTCCGCCTCATCGCTCGGCGTCTGCTATCGCGACGCCGAGTACGGAGAACGGCTCGTCGTCGAGCTCGACGGCAGGGTGTTTCATGATTCGGCGACCAGGCGAGATGCGGATTTCGAACGGGACCTGGATGCCGCGGTCGACGGCCGTTCGACCGTCAGGCTGTCCTATGGGCAGGTCTTCGACCGGCCGTGTCAGACCGCAGGCAAGATCGCTCAGATTCTGCACCGGCACGGGATCGCGGTGGCCGGTCGCCCATGCGGGCCTGGGTGTGCGTTCACGCGACTCGACCGCGCCGCGTAGCCGTCTAAGCGGCGGATTGCAGTCAATATCAAGCAGTGATCCGCCGCATTGAATATTCGCGGCCGAGGCCTAGGCGACTGATGCCGCTATCAAGAGCTCGGCAGCGGCGTCGACCCGCGGCCGGTCCGCGGTGACCAGGCCGTCCTGGCACAGTCCACGCAGGCCGGAGACCACCAATGTGGCACGCGCGCAGGCGCTGTCAGCGGGATACCCGATCACGGACAACGCCTCCGCGATCGGGGCGATCATCACGTCGACCGCGTCTCGGGCGGCCTCGCCGTAAGTCTGGGGGTCGGTGACCGCCAGGCTGAGGACCTGCAACAGCAGGCGCACATTGCGGCGTTCGCCGCCCCGGGTCAGTTCCCGCCACAGGGTCCGTGCCGCATCCACGAATTCGTCTGCAGTGGTGACACGGGCGAACATCTCCCCCAGCTGCGGACGGCTCGCGTCCAGGGCCTGTGCCAGCAGCTCGGCCCGGTCGCCGAAGTAGTACAGCAGCATGCGTTTGCTCGTACCCAGGGCCTCGGCCATCGGCGCGAGCGACATCTCACCGATGCCGTGCCGTTCGAGATACCCCACGACACCGTTCAGCAGCTCTTCACGCTTGACGGGATCTGCTGTGCGGGCCACCTCTTGACTGTACCGATCGGTACATTTATAGTCAATAGCGTACCGATCGGTACATTTGTTGCGGATTGAGGAGGGCCTCATGACCGGACTTCGAGTTGCCGTCGTGGGTGCGGGTATCGGCGGGTTGACCGCCGCAATTGCTCTACGAGCCAATGGAATCGACGCGACCGTGTACGAACAGGCGCACGAGCTCAAGGCGCTCGGCGCCGGGGTCGCCATCGCCACGAACGGATCCCGCATCCTGAACAAGCTCGGCGTGGGCGATGCAGTGGCAGCGATCGCCGGTCCGGTCACGCACTATCAGTTCCGTACCTGGCAGGCCGAGCCGATCGCCGGCGAACCGTCGACGCTCGGCTTCGGGGACCCGGCACGTACCTGGTGTCTGCACCGCGGCGAGTTCCAGAAGGTGCTGGCCGACGCGCCGCCCGCCGATGCCCTGCAGTTGGGCCGCTCCTGCGTCGGGGCCACCGAGCACGGCGACGGGGTCCGTGTCGAATTCTCCGACGGCACAACGGTCGACGCTGACCTTCTGGTCGGCGCCGACGGCATCCACTCGCGGCTGCAGGGCAAGGTGACGCGCCCGGCCGCACCCGTGAGCGAGGGAATCATGGCCTACCGCGGGCTGATTCCCGCCGACCGGCTGCGCGGCGTGGTCGATATGAATGCCAGCTCGATGTGGCTCGGTCCCCGGCAGAGTTTCCTGGCCTACCCGGTGTCCGGCGGTGAGCTGATCAACATCGTCGCGTTCGTCCCCACCAATCTCACCGTGACCGAATCGTGGACCGCCCCTGGCGATGTGGCCGAACTCGCGGCTGCCTACCGGGGCTGGGATCCGACAGTGTCATCGATCATCGACGCGATGGATTCCACGTTCCGGTGGGGAATCTACGACCGGGAACCGTTGGACCGCTGGTCCACCGAACAGATCACCCTTCTGGGCGACAGTGCCCATGCGGTCACGCCGCACCTCGGACAGGGCGCCAACCAGGCCATCGAAGACGCGATGACATTGGCCGTCGTCTTGCGCGACGCGCGGCCCGGCGAGATCGGCACGCGGCTGCGGCACTACGAGAACCTGCGTATCGACCGCACCGGCCACGTGCGCCGGCAGGCCCGAGCCGCAGGACACATCTACCGTTCGACTGAACTCACCCCGCATGCACAGGCAGAGCAACTGCAAGCGATCCTCGACAGCGTCGCCATCAACACCTATGACGCCGAGCGGGTCGCCGAGAACGCAGGCCAGGCCGCCTGAGCAGTCAGGAAGGCTGTTCCGTCTCGATGTAGGCGGCGAGGACGTCGACCAATGTCTCCAGCTCCTTCGACGAGTCGACCGGCGTCGGCCACACCATCTGCGCCACGACCAGACCCCGCAGGGTTGCCCAGATCAGGTTTCCGATCCCGGCACCCTTCGGCGCGGACAGTCCTTCGGCCAGATGGGAGCCAAGCCGGTTGAGATGCCGCATCAGTTCGGCCAGGTGGGTGTTAGCCGAACTGTCACGCATCCCCCGCGTGGAGATCAGGATCTCCAGGGCCGCCATCGACACCGGACTGGAGAATGCGCGCCAGACGATGTCGACGATCAGCTCGGTGCGTGTCCGGGTGCTCATCCCCTCATCGAAGGCGGGTAGGTCAGCCAGCGTTTCGGCCAGATCGCCGAATCCCTTGTCCACCACGGCCATCAGTAGTCCGTCGAGGTCGCCGAAGTGGTACTGGACCACACCCCATGTCACCCCGGCCCGCCCGGTGATGTGGCGGACGCTGGGTGGGGTGAATCCTTCGTCCAGGATGCAGCGCACCGTTTCGGCGATCACCGCCTCACGGGTGCGTTCGGCACGCGCCTGGCTTCCGGTGGCGGGCCGACGGGGCGCAGTCATGGTCGCGATGTCACCACATCACCCCGCGGAGGTGATCCAGCGGGCGCAGGTCGTGCGCGGCGAGGATGCCGCTCGGCGCGGAGCACACCGTGTCGATCGCGTTGATTGCGCGCGCCGCAGTGGCGATCACGCCACCCTCATTGTGGTCGACGCCCGACCCACCGACGTGGGTGTTGATCTCGACGCCGGGACTGCCCTCGATGACGACGCGATGCACACCGGGGTGGCCGTCGGGCGGGTACGGCCATTCCGGCGCCGCCGCCTCGGTCAATCGGTTGACGTGCTCCATCGTGATGACGGCCGCGCCGTCGCGCATCCCCTCGACGCCGAACCGGACCGCCGCCACCTGCCCAGGGGCGACATTCATCATGGTGCACGAGATGGGCGCAGTGGTGGCCCAGGGCTCCCAGCGCTCACGGACCTCGTCGAGCGTCACGCCCAGGTCGTCGGCCAGGGCGCGAACCTGCGCGCCCCACATGGAGGCAAGCACGCCCGGCAGGGACATCACCGGGCGGTGATCGGCGGGCTCTCCGAAACCGAAACTGGCACCGGTGAATTCGGCGTCGTCATAGGAACCGTAGTCGAAAATCTCCTGCACGGTGATGGCGGTGGCACGCGCCGCCAGACTCAGGGCGGTGTAGACAAGCGTGTCCCCGGAGAAACCCGGATCGATTCCGTTGATGTACAGCGTCGAATTCCCCGCGGCACAGGCTTCCCGCAGCGGCCCGCTCAACCATTCCCCTGCCTGATCGGGTGCGACCATCCAGACGAAGGAGGTCCCGACGACGTTTGTGCCGGCCCGCAGAAAACGGGTGATGTCGGACAGCGCCTCGGCCGGGCGGGTTTCGGCTTGTGACGTGTAGACGACACAGTCTGCGTTCAGGCTGACCAATTGGTCGATGTCGTCCGTGGCGATCACCCCGGTCGCTCCGTCCATGCCGCACAGTTCTGCCGCGTCGCGCCCGATCTTGCCGGTACCGGACGCGTGCACTCCGACGAGCTCGAGATCGGGGCGTTCGATGAGGCTGCGCAGTGCGTGCCGACCCACGTTGCCGGTGGAGAACTGGATGACGCGACGGGACAAGGGATCTCCTCAGAGCAGGTCGGTGATGGTCTTGAGGCCGGCCTCGTAGAGGACACCGGGGAGCATGCCGCCGTCGATCTCTATGGTGGTGCCGTTGATGAAATCGGCTGCGCCGGAGGCGAGGAAGACACAGGTCCGCCCGACCTCGGCGGGTTCGCCGCCGCGCTTCATGGGGACGGCGTCGAAGTACTTCGTTCCCGTCGGATCATCTTTGGGCAGTACGAAGGACCGGAAGTTCTCGGTGATCGTCGGCCCGAGTGCGACGCAGTTCACCCGTGCTGTGGGGCCCCACTCCTCGGCCAGGGAGCGGGTCAGCTGATTGAGGCCGGATTTGGCCGCGCCGTAGGACACCAGGGTCGGCGATCCGGCCGGGTGTCCCGCACCACTGGAGATGTTGATGATGCAACCGGTGCCGTCCTGGGTCTTCATCTGGCGAAAGACTCGCACGGCGAACCACAGCGGACTGATGAGGTTCATCTGAACGGCGAACGCGTGGAACAGCGCGGTGCGCTCGAAGTCGTCATCGGAGGACGGAGCACCCTGAATCTTCGACACCAGGGCCGGAACGTCCTCGGCGTGCGGGGAGGGAACGGTGCCGCCGGCGTTGTTGATCAGGATGTCGATCCGGCCATAGGTGTCGGCCACCTGCTCCACGAAGGCATCGATCGCGCGGTAATCGCCTTGGTCGCAGACCAATTGGGCAGACCGGTCCCGCCAGGCGTCCTCGATCCCAGGAATTTCCGGCAGCGCCGATCGAGAGCACCCAACGACGGTCGCCCCGGCGCGAAGCAGTTCATGCGCGATGCCGACGCCCACGCCACGGCTGGTTCCGGTGACGATGGCGACTTTGCCTTCGAGTGTGGCCACGAGCCAGAAAATTACACGCTTAATGTTTTGGCGGCAATGACCTCGGCTGCGGCGGCCTGACCATGGAGCGGGACGGTCTCGCGGCGCCGTCCTGAGTCACCGCGCCAGCAGCGCCGCTTCCTGCGGGGTGACCAAGCGCTCCTGCTTGGCGGGATACCGCCGGCTCTTGATGGGGCAACGGATCAGAGAGAGGGCGATCCGCGCGGTGCGCGCGTCAACTGTTCGGCTGATGTACACGGCGGTTCACTCCGTTCCTCTGGTTGACCGTTGTCGGCTTGGTATCGGATACACGGTGCGTGGAGGCATTGGGTTCACGGCTCCCCGGGCAACATCGGTACCCCGGGGATCATCGGGTAGGCGCCGGCCGGTTGTTGCACGATGCCCGTCGGTTGTTGGACGGTACCTACCGGGCCGAGACCGGGTTGAGCCTTGTGGCCTCCGGTCAGTATCGACAGCAGGGATGCGTAGTCATCGATGGCGTTGACCAACGCCCCGGGGTCGAACGGCACCGCGGGCGCCTGGTCGTCGGTGGCGAGCGGCGTCCGCGGCGCCGCTGCTGCCGATGCGTTGCTCACCGCCAGGACCGCCAACGGACCCGCGAGGATCAACGCCGCGTACCCGAGTCGTCTGCCGAAGGTGGTGTATGCAGACATGCTGGCCTCCCCGATCTGACGTGCAGTGCATTTGTTGCACTTGAGTCACTTTGGAAACACTGGTCCGCAACGGTCACATTTGGGGCACGACACCGTCACAAATCGCACCCTATGGCGTGGCTTTGTCTTTGCCAGACAGCCGCTGTGAGAAGCTGCCGCGCTCCTGGGAGGTCAGTTCTCCTTCAGGCCCAACGCGCGGACCATCGTGAAGAACAGGTCGGTCTGATCACTCAGACCGACGATGTTGGTTGCGCCGGGGCCGTAGGCGGCGATGCGCAGCTGGGATCCGGTGTGGCCCTGGTCCATCGCGTCGAGGTTGTCCGAGGTGCCGTAGGAGACGGTCAGGTTCTGGCCGTCCTTGCTGCGCAGGACCCGCGTCAGGCCCGGGTAGATGGCGTCGCGGGTGACCTCGAAGGGCAGTTTGGCCTCGGTGGCGGCGTCATGGACATCCTCGACGTTCATGGATTCCACGATCTGGCTGCTGTGCGCGTGGTCAGCGGTGACGATGACCAGGGTGTCCTTGTTCTCCTTGGCGAAATCGAGGGCCACCTTGGCGGCCTCGTCGAGATCGACGGTCTCGCCGATCTGCCCACACGGGTTGGCGGCATGGTCCTGCTTGTCGATCGAGGCGCCTTCGACCTGCAGGAAGAAGCCGTCTCCGTCTCCCTTGAGCAGATCGATGGACTTCTTGGTCATCGCTGCCAGCGTGGGCACCGAGGCGCCGCGGTCCGGGTTGTCCTTGCACTCGGCGGCCGGTTCCAGGTAGCCGCCCTTGCCTGCGACCGGTCCGCTCCAACGGGTCGGCATGTTGCCCTCGGCGAACAGGCCGAGCAACGGCGCGTCCTGGTCGGCCTTGTCCGCCTTGTCGAGTTCGTCGGCGTTGCGCACGATGGTGAAGCCGCGCTCCTTGGCCTGAACTTCCAGCGTCTTGCCTTGGTAATCACCGGCTTTGGCGACCTGTGCGAAGGTTTCGGCACCGCCGCCCATCACCACGTCGGCGCGCGTTGCCAGCAGCTGTTCGGTGATCGAGCCGTTGCCGCCTTTCTCCAAGGCGTTCGACGGGCAGTCCTTGGTCGTCTCGTCAGGTCCGTAGCAGTCCCGTTCGGTGACGTGGGCGACCTGAACGGCCGGGGTGGCGTCCTGGATCTCGGAGGTGGTGATGTCGCCGGTGGCCTTGCCCGCCTCCTTGGCCAACTGCAGCAGCGTCTTCTGATCCTTGCCGTGGATGTCCACGGCGATCGCACCGTTGTAGGTCTTGGTGCCGGTGGCCCAGGCCGATCCGCTGGCCGCCGAGTCGGTGACGTATGTCGGCTTGCCGCTCTTGTCCAGGGAGTAGTGGGTGTACTGCCCCGTCAGCGGGAACGCGTCCAGCCCCGGGAAGGCGCCGCCGGCGCCGTGGGCGTAGTTGCGGGCCACGGTGATCTCCGAGTCACCCATGCCATCGCCGATCAGCAGGATGACGTTCTTGGCGCCGGTGTTCTTGATGGAGTCGGCGATCAGTGCCGAGCGATCATCGCCGGCGCGGGTCGCACCGCCGTGCTCGGACAACGTGCCCTTGGCAGCGGGGTCGAGCAGCGGCAACGATGCGTCGTCGTTCTTACCTCCCCCGCAGGCCGCAGCCAGGGCTGCCGTACACACCAACGCCGCCACCACGTACCGCCTGCGCGTCATCCATGTCTCCGTATCGTCGTCATCTCCATCAAGCCCACACATGGTTGAAGCCGCATGTGAACCGATGTTTGCCCGACAGTCGACACCCGGGTAACGGCAATCAAACAGATAGCCGGCCTATCGGGACCGACAGTTGCCGCAGCAGGCGCGACACGTTTTTGCGATAGGAACTACCTGGCAATTGGTCGCGTCGATATCGTCCAACCCCCTTTGCCCGCGTTGATACCGTGCGGCAAAGAGGAACGGGGATGTCCATGACGAAGCGCATCACAACCTGCCTGATCGGGGCGATGGCGATCGGTCTGGCCGCCACGGCGTGCAGCCCGGTGACCGAGAAGGCCGAGGCTACGACCACGACAGCGCCGCCGGCCACCACTGTCACCACCAGCGCGGCCGCGGGCGGTGAGTCACTGACGTCACTGTTGCCGACACCGGCCGACGTCCAGCAGACCAAAGGTCCCGACGACATCGCCGACGGCGGAATCCACCTGCACTACCAGGTCAACGGCGCGCCGGATGCCGTGATGACCGCGTACAAGAACGCGCTGCAGGGCAAGGGCTGGGCGCTCACCACGATCATCTCCTCGAGCGGTGGCGGAGGCGGCGGGGCGACCTATACGGGCACGCACGGTGACGCCTACGGCGTATTCGACGGCGGCGGATATGCCAACAGCACCTACATCGACGTGTGCACCTGGCCCGCGAAGCCGGCGAATCCCAACTGCAGTCGCAGTGATCGTTAGCGACGCGCTCTCGCGCCAGTTGCGCGGCAGATTGCCGCGACACCGATAGCGGTGGATTACAGCCGCCGGTAGCACATCAGGATCGTTGTTCCGGCGTTCTGAAATCACAACGTAGCCAACGTGTTGCGTGCGATCTATACATCGACCACGGTTGACGGCCCTACGCTAGAGGGCATGTCCGGCCCGTCTCCGCGGTCGCGGCCTACGGTTGCCAACCTGGCCATGCATTGTGTGCTGGCCGGATTGCTTGCGGCGGTGTTGATGTTCCCCGTCGTCGGCGGTGTCGGGATCATGACGGCGCGGTTGTCCGACACGGTGGCACAGGATTCCGCGGAGGTCCTCAAAGGGGACGCGCCGATCGTCACCACCATGGTCGACTCCTCGGGCCAACCGATCGCATGGCTGTACGAACAGCGTCGATGGGTGGTGCCCATCGACCGGATCGCCGACACCATGAAGCTGGCGATCGTGTCGGTCGAAGACAAGCGCTTCGCCGAGCACAACGGGGTCGACGTCCAGGGGACGCTGAACGGGCTCTTCGGCTACATGCGGGGCATCGACGACGTGCGCGGCGGATCGACCATCGAGCAGCAGTACGTCAAGAACTACAACCTCCTGGTCAAGGCGAAGACCGATGCCGAGCGGCGCGCGGCCGTCGAGGTCAGCCCCGCGCGCAAGCTGCGGGAGATCCGGATAGCACTCGCGATGGACAAGACACTCCCGAAGGGCGAGATCTTGGCCCGGTATCTGAACCTCGTGTCGTTCGGCAACGGCGCATACGGGGTTCAGGATGCGGCGCGCACCTACTTCGGTGTCGACGCCGCGGATCTGACGTGGCCACAGGCCGCCCTGTTGGCCGGCGTGGTGCGATCCACCAGCGCACTGGACCCCTACACCAATCCGGACGGTGCCCTCGCCCGGCGCAATCTCGTGCTCGACACCCTGATCGACTATCTGCCGGACCGGGCCGAGGAGCTGCGCGCCGCGAAGGCGACACCGCTGGGCGTACTCCCCCAGGCCGACCCGCTTCCGCAGGGCTGCATCGCCGCGGGCGACCGCGCCTTCTTTTGCGAATACGTCCTGAATTACCTGGCGCGCGCAGGCCTGACCATGCAGGACGTCGCGCGCAACGGGTATCTGATCCGGACCACGCTGAATCCCAAGGTTCAGGACAGTGTCAAGGCGGCCATCGAGAAGTACGCGGATCCCAACGCCCCCGGAGTCGCCAGCGTGATGAGTGTGATCACGCCGGGCAAGGACACCCACCGGTTGATCGCAATGGGCGACAGCCGCACGTACGGACTCGACCTTGATGCCAACCAAACCGTGCAGCCCCAACCATTTTCGTTGGCCGGTGACGGTGCCGGGTCGATATTCAAGATCTTCACCACGGCCGCCGCGCTCGACATGGGAATGGGCATCAACGCTCAACTCGATGTTCCCGGAACATTCATGGGCAAGGGCCTGGGCAGCAGCGACACCCCCGGTTGCCCGAGGGAAACCTGGTGTGTGCGCAACGCGCACGGTTTCAAGAGCCCGCTGAGTGTCACCGACGCCCTGGCGCAATCGCCCAATACCGCGTTCGCCAAACTCATCTCACAGATCGGGGTGCCGCGTGCGGTGGACATGGCAGTCCGATTGGGATTGCGGTCCTATGCCGAACCCGGCAGTGCCCGCGATTACAACCCCGACTCCAACGAGAGCATCGCCGATTACGTCAAGCGGCAGAACATCGGATCCTTCACCCTCGGCCCGCTCGAGCTCAACGCGCTCGAGTTGGCCAACGTAGGCGCGACCCTTGCCTCCGGCGGCACCTGGTGCCCACCGAACCCGATCGACAAGATCTTCGATCGGAACGGCCGTGAAGTGGGTGTGCAGACCGTCCCCTGTGACCAGGCCGTACCCGAAGGCCTGGCCAACACGTTGGCCAACGCGCTGGGTAAGGACCACTCGAGCGGAACCGCCGCCGGCGCAGCGAGTTCGGTCGGCTGGAAACTGCCGATGTCCGGGAAGACCGGCACCACCGAGGCCCACCGGTCATCGGGCTTCCTCGGTTTCACCAACCAGTACGCGGCCGCGAACTACATCTTCGACGACTCCTCCTCACCGTCGGGGTTGTGCTCGTACCCATTGCGCAAATGTGGCGACGGCACTCTGTTCGGCGGCACCGAGCCCGCCTTGACCTGGTATGCCGCAATGAGTCCCGTCGCCGACGACTTCGGCCCCATCGCCCTGCCTCCCACCGACCCGCGCTATGTCGACGGTGGCCCGGGTGGCGAGGTACCGAGCGTCACGGGGATGAAGGTCGACGAGGCCCGTAAACGCCTGCTGGACTCCGGTTTCCGCGTCGCCGACAGAACCACTCCGGTCAACAGCAACGCAACCAAGGGTTCGGTGATCGGGACGACGCCGAGCGGCAGGACCATTCCCGGCTCGATCATCACGATCAACACCAGCACCGGATATGTGCCGCCGCCTCCGCCGGTGTATGTGCCCGGACCCGAGCTTCCGCCGCCACCAACGCTCAACGAGTTG